>CAYGQN010000346.1:0-4760 GCA_964351795.1 uncultured Gammaproteobacteria bacterium | reverse complement strand
GCGGCAAACCGGCCTGAAGCGGACGGCCGGACGCCGCAGAGCGCCTGTCACCATCGCGCCCGCGCGCGTAACACCGCTTGAGGGACCGTGTTGCGCTGCAATACACTATGCGCCCCCGGAAAGGGCGGCCTGGCCGAGCAGCCTTGCCAGTTCAATGAATCCGCGCCGGTGTCCGCCGGCCGCCATCCAGCGAGCTGACCAGAACCCTGTCGCTGGCCGCGCTTTTCTTTTTGCTACATGGTTGAGGAGATGCCCTTCATGAAGCCTTCCCGGCGGCCGGCACGGCCGTTCTTTTCCTCCGGTCCCTGCGCCAAGCGCCCGGGCTGGACCCCCGCCGCACTCGCCAATGCCTGCACCTCCCGTTCCCACCGCTCGGGGCAGGGCAAGGCACGGATTGCCGAGACGCTCGAGAAGTCGCGCGCCATTCTCGGCCTGCCCGACGACTACCTCATCGGCATTGTGCCGGCCTCGGATACCGGCGCCGTGGAAATGGCCATGTGGTCGATGCTCGGCGCGCGGGGTGTGGACATGCTCGCCTGGGAGAGCTTCAGTGCCGGCTGGGTCAGTGATGTCGTCAAGCAGCTGCGGCTCGATGACGTACGCGTCATGGAGGCCCCTTATGGCGAATTGCCGGATCTCGAGGCGGTGGACTGCGATCGCGACGTGGTGTTCGTCTGGAACGGCACCACCTCGGGTGTGCGCGTGCCCGACGGCAACTGGATAGCCGACGACCGTGCCGGCCTGACCATCTGCGATGCCACCTCGGCGGCCTTCGCCCAGGCCCTGCCCTGGCCGAAGCTCGACGTGGTCACCTACTCCTGGCAGAAGGTGCTCGGTGGTGAGGCGGCGCACGGCATGCTCATTCTCGGCCCGCGTGCGGTCGAGCGACTGGAGTCATACACGCCGCCGTGGCCCCTGCCGAAGATATTCCGCATGACCAAGCGCGGCAAGCTGGTGCGCGGCATCTTCGAAGGCGCGACCATCAACACGCCCTCCATGCTGTGCGTGGAGGACTACCTCGACGCGCTGAACTGGGCCGCAAGTCTCGGCGGCCTGGATGCACTGCTCGGCCGTGCCGACGCCAACCTGGCGGCCATCGCCGCCTGGGTCGAGGCCTGCGACTGGATCGACTTCCTGGCGCGCGACCCGGCGCTGCGGTCCAACACCTCGGTGTGCCTGCGCATCGTCGAGCCGGCGTTTGCCGCCCGGGCCGAGGGCGAGCAGCGTGCCGTGCTGAAGCAGCTGACCAGCCTGCTGGAGGCCGAGGGTGTTGCCTACGACATCGAGGCCTACCGCGATGCGCCGCCGGGCCTTCGAATCTGGGCCGGTGCAACCGTGGATACCGCCGACATCGAGGCCCTGCTGCCGTGGCTGGAATGGGCCTGGGCACAGGTGGCCGTCGCTGCCTGAGCCGCGGCCCCGGCCGGCTGCTGGCCGTGCACCCACCCGCAATCCCCTACTGATGCCGGCGCCTGGCGCCGGGAGAGAGAGCACATGAGCAAGTTCAGGATATTCGTGGCCGACAAGCTGGCCGAACAGGGCGTGGAATGGCTGCGCGCCCAGGCGGACGTGGAGGTGGATTTCACCACCGGCCTGTCCCCCGAGGAAGTGAAGCAGCACGTGGCCGAGGCCGATGCGCTGATCGTGCGCAGCGCCACCGATGCGCCCGCCGATGTCATCGCCGCCGGCAAGCGGCTGAAGGCCATCGGCCGCGCCGGTATCGGTGTGGACAACATCGACATCGATGCGGCAACCGAGCATGGCGTGGTGGTGTTCAACACGCCCGATGCCAATGCCACCACCACGGCCGAGCTGGCCATCGCACACATGTTCTCGCTGTCGCGGCACCTGCCGCAGGCCGATGCCTCGGTGAAGGCGGGAGAGTGGAAGCGCTCTGCCTATGTGGGCGCGGAAATCTCGGGCAAGACCCTCGGGATCATCGGCTACGGCACCATCGGCCGGATCGTGGCCAACCGTGCGCGCGGCCTGAAGATGCGGGTGCTTGGTTTTGACCCCTTCGTCACGCGCGAGATGTTTGCCGAGGACGGCGTGGAATGCTGTGACCTCGACACGCTGCTCGGCGAGGTTGACTACCTCACCCTGCACTGCCCGAAGAACGAGAAGACCAGGGGTCTCATCAATGCCGAGGCCATTGCGAGGATGAAGCCCGGCGCGCGCATCATCAACTGCGCGCGTGGTGGCATCGTCGAGGAAGCCGCCCTGTTCCAGGCACTGCAGGAAAAACGCATTGCCGGCGCGGCCCTGGACGTGTTCGAAAGCGAGCCGCCCAAGGACTCGCCGCTGCTCGGCCTGCCCAATGTCGTGCTTACCCCGCACCTGGGCGCCTCCACCGAGGAGGCCCAGGTGGCCGTCGGGGTGGAGATAGCCAGGTCCATCGTCACCTTCCTGCGCACGGGCGAGGTCATCAACCCCGTCAACCTGCCGTCGGTTTCCGGGGACAACCTCGAGCGTCTCCATCCCTACGAGGCCCTGGCAACGAAGCTCGGCCGCCTGCTCGGCCTGATGATCGAGGGCCCGGTGAAGCAGTTGTCGGTCACCCTGAAGGGCCGGGCTGCCGAGCTGGAATCCCACCCGGTGGCGGTGGCCGCGATGGTGGGGCTGCTCAGCGAGTCGATGTCCACCTCCTCGCCGGTGAACCGCGTGAACGCCATGCATGTCGCCCGTCGGCATGGGATCTCGCTGACCGAGAGCCGCACCGAGGAGACGCGCCGCTATGTGACGCTGGTGACCATCAGCGCCACCGGCGATCAGGGCGAAGTCACGCTGTCCGGCACCCTGTTCGATGAGCAGCACCCCCGCCTGGTCGGCGTGAACGACTACGAAATCGAGGCATTCCTGGAGGGCAACCTGTTGATTACGCGGCATGCGGACCGGCCTGGTGTGGTCGGCGCGCTGGGCGCGATCCTCGGCAAGAAGAACGTGAACATATCGCGCATGCAGCTCGGCCTGAGCGATGCCGGTGACAACGCCATCGCCATCATGGCGATTTCCGCCCCGCTCAGCGATGCCGTGCTGGCCGAAATCGGCGCCATGGAAGCGGTGAGCAGGGTCACGCAGCTGGCCCTGTAGCGCGTGATGGCAGCCTCGAACCGGCCCGCCTGCGTTAACGCGGGCGGGCCCGGATGCGGCACAATGTGGCCCACGTGCAAACGGAGATGTCATCGTGACTGAGAGCCCGGATCTGCCCGAGCTGCCTGGTGAAACGGGGATGCGCTGGAAACGCGTGGCCGGCCCGGCGCTGGCCGCGGTCGTGCTGGTTGGCCTGGTACTCATGCTGTACTGGGACAGCGAGCCCGGGCTGGTGGATGTCCACCAGGCCGCGCTGGAGCGCGCCGGTGGCGACGCCAATGAGCTGGTGACCGGCTACGTCACCACCGCAACCCTGCTGCACGTCGTGGAAACCCTGCTCGACAAGCCGGGCGGCTACCTGTCCAACGATGTCATGCCGCCGGGGGTGCTCATGGACAACATGCCGAACTGGGAATTCGGCGTGCTGGTGCAGGTGCGCGACCTGGCCAAGACCCTGCGCAACGATCTGGCCCGCTCGCAGACCACGTCCACCGAGGACCCGGATCTGTCCGTCGCCGAGCCGCAGTTCAACTTCGACAGCGAATCCTGGATCCTGCCGTCCACCGAGGGCGAGTACCGCAAGGGTGCCAGGGCGCTTGAGCACTACCTGCAGCGGCTGGCGGACAGCGGTGACCGCGACGGGCAGTTCTTCGCCCGCGCTGACAATCTCAGTGACTGGCTGGCGGTGGTGGAAAAACGCCTCGGATCCCTGTCCCAGCGCCTGTCGGCCAGCGTCGGCCAGGACCGCTTCAACACGGATCTCTCCGGCGATGCCGATGCACGGCAATCCACGCTCACCCCGCGCGAGATGACGGTCAAAACGCCCTGGCTTGAAATCGACGACGTGTTCTATGAGGCCCGCGGCACCACCTGGGCGCTGATCCACTTCATGCGGGCGGTCAAACACGACTTCAGCAGCGTGCTGGAGAAGAAGAACGCCACCATCAGTGTCAAGCAGATCATCCGCGAGCTGGAGTCGACCCAGGACACCGTGTGGAGCCCCGTCATCCTCAACGGCAGGGGTTTCGGCCTGCTGGCCAACCACTCGCTGGTGATGGCCTCTTATATCTCGCGGGCGAATGCCGCGGTAATCGACCTGCGCAACCTGCTGGAGCAGGGCTGAGCCGGCCGGGCAGGGCGCCTAGTTGTGCTTGCCGGCCACTGCCGGACCGGCGCTGCCGAGGGAGGCGTTGATGGTGCTCAGGCAACTCATCAGCGCCTGGCTTGCGCCGGGATTGCTGGCGGCCAGCTGGCGAAAGCTCTCCGAGAAGGCCTTGACACAGGCATCGTGCTCGCTGAGCAGCCGGTCCAGCATGGCCTTTTCCGCGAGGCCGGCCCGACCGCCGGCCGCAACAGTCTGCTGCATCCGCTCCAGGTGCTCGAAGTGGCGCGCCTTGGAGGCTTCCATCGCCCGGTAGGCCTGGAACGCCGGCAGTGCCTCGGCGGGCAACTCACCCGGCAGGGTGGAATCCATTGTCAGCTGTTGTTGCCGAACAGGCGGCGGAGCAGACCGACGATACCACCGCCCTCCGCGGCCGGGGCCTGTGCGGGTCGTTCGGCATGGGCGCTGTGCTCGCGTGCGGGCCGGGCGGTGCTGCGCTGCCGGCGGCTGCGATTGCCGCGGCGCTCCGTGTCCTTGCCCTTGCTCGCGCCTTCGGCCTCGTTGTCGG
>CAYGQN010000345.1:0-4781 GCA_964351795.1 uncultured Gammaproteobacteria bacterium | reverse complement strand
CTGAACGCGCTCGTCGGCGAGAAGATCAGCATTACCACGCCGCGGCCCCAGACCACGCGCTTCCGGCTGCTGGGCGCCCTTACCCGGGGGCTTGATCAGTACGTGTTCATCGACACGCCGGGGCTGCAGGCCCGGCCTGGCAACAGTCTGAACCGCTCGATGAACCGCGAGGCGCTACAGTCGATGGCCGGGGTGGACGGCATCCTGATGGTGGTGGAGGCCGGCCGCTGGAGCGCCGAGGACGACGCCATCGCGCGGCGAATCGCCGATGGCGGGACGCCGGTGTTCGTCGCCATCAACAAGATCGACCTGGTACGCGACAAGCGCGCCCTGCTGCCGTTTCTGCAACAGGTCGGTGAACGCCTGCCGCAGGCGACGCTGATTCCCTTGTCGGCGCGCCGTCGCGATGGCCTGGACGTCCTGCTGGAGGCGTTGTCGGCCTGCCTGAAGCCGGGGCCCTTCCTGCTGCCCGAGGACGATCTCACCGATCGGGACATGCGCTTCATGGCCGCCGAGGCGGTGCGCGAGAAGCTGATGCTGCGACTTGGCAAGGAACTGCCCTATCGCATCAATACGATTTGCGAGCAGTTCGAGGTGGACGGTGGCCTGCTGCGGATCGGCGTGAGCGTGTGGGTGGAGCGGGAAAGCCAGAAGGGGATCGTGATTGGCGGCGGCGGCAGCCTGCTGCGCGATGCCGGCGCCGCGGCGCGCCATGATCTCGAGCGCCTGACCGGGCAGCGGGTGTTCCTGCAGACCTGGGTGAAGGTGCGGGAGAAATGGACCGATGATGCCCGGGCGCTGCGGCAGATGGGCCTGGAGCCCTGACGGTGCCCGCCGCCGGCCACGGCGCGCCAGTGGCGCTGGCCCGTACCCGACGGCGTCGCACTGCCGGGGGCGGATGCTTGCTGCCCGTATCAGCGTTCATGGTCGCGCGCCACGCGGGCGAGCCCAAGCTGCCCGCCGGCATGGTGTCGTGGAGTGTGTCCGGGGGCTGAGTCGTCAGGCCCGCGGCCGGCATTGCGTTCATGCGCGTTCCCCTGACCCCTGCGTTCATTCTGCACACGCGTGCCTTCCGCGAGACCAGCCTGCTGGTCGAGGCCTTCACGCCGGGCCATGGTCGACTCGGCCTGGTGGCACGCGGCGCGCGGCGGCCACGCTCATCGCTCGCCGGGGCGATGCGTGCCTTCCGCCCGGTGCAGATAGCCTGGTCGGGTCGTGGTGAACTGGCCACGCTCACGCGGGCCGAGGCGGAGGGGCCGGGCTGGTATTTCACCGGCGCCGTGCTGGCAAGCGGCATGTACCTGAACGAGCTGTTGTACCGGCTGTTGCCACGCAACGATCCGGCGCCGGCCCTGTTCGGGCAGTACGCGGCGGCCGTGGAGGCCCTGGCCGCCGGCGGGCCGCCGGAACCGGTGCTGCGACTGTTCGAGAAGCAGCTTCTGGATACCCTCGGCTATGCCCTGATGCTGGATTGTGATGCCGTTTCCGGGCTGCCACTGGAGCCCACGACGCTGTATCGGTACGAGCCCGAATCAGGCCCGCAACCCGCCGCTGGCGGTGGCACGGGCGTCGACATTCACGGCGCCAGCCTGCTGGCCCTGGCCGAGGGGCGGCTGGAGGGTGAGCAGGTTCTGCGCGAGATCAAGCACCTGATGCGGGCAGTCCTGGCGCTGCACCTGGGCGGGCGGCCGTTGCGCAGCCGGGAGCTGCTGCGCCCCCGCAGCGGCCGCTGAGCATCGCTGGCGGGCAGGTGCGGGCCAGGATGGTCCTGCTACAATGCGCGCCCCCGATTCCGCCGGCATCATGGTTCCATTCGCATGACTACGCACGCCACGCCCCTGCTGGGGGTCAACATCGATCATGTCGCCACGCTGCGTCAGGCGCGCGGCACACGCTACCCGGATCCGGTCGAGGCGGCCTTCATCGCCGAGCGTGCCGGTGCCGACAGCATCACGGTGCACCTGCGCGAGGACCGTCGCCACATCCAGGAGCGTGACGTGCGTCTGCTTGCCGGGACCGTCCAGACCAAGCTCAACCTGGAGATGGCACTCACCGATGAGATGCTGGCGCTGGCGCTGGAGCTGCGTCCGGCCGACGTGTGCGTGGTCCCGGAACGGCGCGAGGAGGTCACTACCGAGGGCGGGCTGGATGTCGTCAGCCAGGTCGACCGCATTCGCGCTGCCTGTGAACGCCTGGCCGCGGCGGGCGTGCGCGTGTCCCTGTTCATCGACCCGGAACCGCGGCAGGTGGAAGCGGCCGCCGCGGTGGGCGCGCCGGTGGTGGAATTGCACACCGGCGCCTGGGCCGAGGCCGACGGGCAGGATGCCGAGGCGCTGCTGGCCGGACTCTCGGCGGCGGCCGGGCAGGCGCAAGGGCTTGGCCTGCAGGTCAACGCCGGCCACGGGCTCACCCGCCACAATGTCGGCCCGGTGGCCGCCATCCCGGGGCTGGTGGAGCTGAACATCGGCCACGCCATCATCGCCGACGCCCTGTTCATGGGTCTGCACGATGCCGTTCGGGCCATGAAGCGTGCGATATCCGGGGCGCTGCGGTGATCTACGGGATCGGTATCGACCTCTGCGATGTCCGCCGGATGCGCAGCAGCTACGAGCGCTTCGGTGAGCGCCTGGCAGAGCGCATCCTCACGCCGGCGGAACTCGAGCAGTTCCGTGTCTCGCGTCGGCCGGTGCGCTTCCTGGCGATGCGCTTCGCCGCCAAGGAAGCCGCCTCCAAGGCCTTTGGCACCGGCTTTCGCGAAGGCGTGGCGCTGTCGCGGATCGGCGTGCGCCACGACCGCCGTGGCAAGCCGTCGCTGGTGTTCCTTGGCCCGGTGGCCAACCGCGCGCGCCGGATCGGCATCACTGCCGGCCATGTATCGCTCACCGACGAGCAGGACTACGCGGTGGCCTACGTGGTGCTCGAGACGGCCGATCGCGAGGCCGACGGGCGTCGCTTCAGCAACAACAGCCGAACCAGGTATCGATGAGCACCAACGCACAGGAAATTGGCCGGCGCCGGACCTTCGCCATCATCTCGCATCCCGACGCCGGCAAGACCACCCTCACCGAGAAGCTGCTGTTGCTCGGCGGGGCCATCCAGATCGCCGGCACCGTCAAGGCGCGCAAGGCCGCCCGCCATGCGCACTCGGACTGGATGGAAATCGAAAAACAACGCGGCATCTCCGTCACGTCCTCGGTGATGCAGTTTGAATACGGCGATTGCGTGGTGAACCTGCTGGATACGCCGGGCCACGGGGATTTCTCCGAGGACACCTATCGGACCCTGACGGCGGTGGACTCGGCCCTGATGGTGATCGATGCGGCCAAGGGCGTGGAGGAGCGCACGATCAAGCTGATGGAGGTGTGCCGGCTTCGCAATACGCCCATTATCACCTTCATCAACAAGCTCGACCGTGAAGGCCGCGATCCGCTGGAGCTGCTGGACGAGGTGGAGCGCGTGCTGGATATCCGCTGCGCGCCGGTGACCTGGCCTGTCGGCTCGGGCAGTCGCTTCCGCGGCCTGTTCCGCCGTGATGACGGCAGTGTCATCCTCTACCAGCCGCGTGCGCCCGAGGGCAGTGTGCAGAGCTTCGCATCATTGCAGAGCGATGGCGTGGCTGCTGCCCTGCAGGGCCAGCTGGACGAGCTGCGCGAGGAGATCGAGCTGGTGGAGGGCGCCGGGCACGAGGCCAACCACGACGACTACCTCGCCGGTCGGCAGACACCGGTATTCTTCGGCACGGCCCTGAACAATTTCGGTGTGCGCGAGATGCTGGATTACTTCGTCGCGAACGCGCCGGGCCCGCAACCCCGGCCCACCCGCGAGGAACGCGTGGTCGAGCCCTCGGACAAGGGCTTCAGCGGCTTCGTGTTCAAGGTGCAGGCCAACATGGATCCGGCGCACCATGATCGCATCGCCTTCCTGAGAATCTGCTCGGGTGTGTACGACAAGGGCATGCGGGCGCGCCATGTGCGCATCGGCCGGGATGTGCAGCTGGCCGGCGCACTCAGCTTTCTTGCCGGCGAGCGCGAGCACACCGAGCGAGCCTACGCCGGGGACATCATCGGCATCCACAACCACGGCACTATCCAGATCGGCGATACCTTCACCAGCGGCGAGAACCTGCATTTCACCGGCATCCCCTGGTTCGCACCGGAGCTGTTCCGGCGCGTCATCCTGGCCGATCCGCTCAAGGCCAAGGCCCTGCAGAAGGGGCTCATCCAGCTCAGCGAGGAGGGCGCAACCCAGGTCTACCGGCCGTTGACCAGCAACAACCTCATTCTCGGGGCGGTCGGTCTGCTGCAGTTCGACGTGGTCGCCTGGCGGCTGAAAAACGAGTACGGGGTGGAGTGTCGCTACGAACCGGTGCAACTGGCCGGCGCCCGCTGGGTGGAATGCGCGGATGAGCGCGAGCTGCGTCGCTTCCGGGATCGCAACGAAGACAATCTTGCCCTGGATGGCGCGGACCGGCTCGTCTACCTCGCACCGACCCGGGTCAATCTGAACCTGGCCATGGAGCGCTGGCCCGACATCGCCTTCCACGCCACCCGCGAGCACGCCTGATTCCGGACCGCCCGTGGCCCGCCGCCACCCGCGGGCCCGGCAGCAATGCCGGCCTGCCTGGCGGGGCCGGCGCCCGGCGCACGCCTGACAGTGATAGTGATGCCATGGCTGGTCCCTGAGACCCGCCCGCGGCTCGGCGGCGGCACGGCCGGGGCCGGCCGGTGAAGTGCCGGGCCACCGTTGCGCAAGACCACCCCGGCCTCGGCAACGCGTCGGGC
>CAYGQN010000344.1:0-4811 GCA_964351795.1 uncultured Gammaproteobacteria bacterium | reverse complement strand
AAAGCCAGGATCGCTTCTCCAGCCTTCTCGCGGCCGGGATGAGCGCCACGATCTCGCCGTGCTGCGCGTTGGCGGCGCTCCATTGCCGGCCATGCAGCTGGCCACGGACGAGCTGCCGCCCGAGGGTACCGCCATCGCCTTCACCGGCTTTCCCCTGGGCGCGGTGCTCGGCCTGTACCCGGTCACGCATCGCGGCATCATCTCGGCGCTCACCCCCATCATCGAGCCGGCCATGACCTCCCGGCAGATCAGCGCCAGCGACGTGAAGTTCCTGCGCGATCCCTACCGCGTGCTGCAGCTGGACACCATCGCCTACCCGGGCAACTCCGGCAGCGCCGTGTACCGCGTCAGCGACGGTGCGGTCGTCGGGGTCATCAACAAGGTCTTCGTGAAGGGCACCAAGGAAGACGCGCTCAGCAATCCCAGCGCCATTACCTATGCCATCCCGGTGCGTTACGTGCGCCCGCTGCTGCCGGCGCCCTGACGCAGCCGCACCAGCGCTTCGCAAGGATTCGTTACACTTGCCGCCAACATAATCCCCTATCATCGCCCCTGCCGCCGGACTGCCGGCGCAGGCCCAGTGGGAGTGACCCGTGATCAAGATCATCAGCATCGTCGGCGCCCGGCCCAATTTCATGAAAATTGCGCCGCTCATGGACGCCATGAAGGCACATCCGGCCATCGAGCCGCTGCTGGTGCATACCGGCCAGCACTACGACGACAAGCTCTCGGATATCTTCTTCACTGAACTCGGGATCCCGCGCCCGGATCTGAACCTGGAAATCGGCTCCGGCCCGCGGCTGGAGCAAATCGAGAAAATCAGCGACGCCTTCGAGGAGGTCGTGGCACGCGAACTGCCCGACGCGGTGCTGGTGGTCGGGGACGTCAATTCCACCATCGCCTGCGCCCGGGTCGCGCGCCGCCACAGTGCCCGCGTGATCCACGTCGAAGCCGGCCTGCGCAGCTTCGACCAGGACATGCCCGAGGAGCACAACCGGGTGGAAACCGACCGCATTTCCGACTACCTGTTTGTTACCGAGCAGTCCGGCATGGACAACCTCGAACAGGAGGCGGTGCCCGGCAAGCGCTTCCTCGTCGGCAACGTGATGATCGACACCCTGGCCCGCAACCTGGACAAGGCCATGGCCAGCGATACCGCCGCCGCGCTCGGCCTGGCCCACGGGCAGTACCTGGTGTCCACCTTCCACCGGCCGAGCAACGTGGATTCCCTCGCCGCGCTGACCGGCGTCGTGGAAACCCTGGAGGCACTCACTGCCCGAGCGCCGCTGGTGCTGCCGCTGCATCCACGCACGCGGCACTCGGCCACCCAGCACGGCCTGATGGAACGCCTGACCGCCATGCCCGGGCTGCACCTGACCGAGCCACTGGGTTACCTGGATTTCATCGGCCTCATCGCCCGGGCCCGCGCGGTGATCACCGACTCCGGCGGCATCCAGGAGGAAACCACCTGGCTGGGGGTGCCCTGCCTGACGATGCGCGCCAACACCGAGCGCCCGGTCACCTGCGACGTCGGTACCAACACCCTGCTTGGCAATGATCGCCAGGCCCTGCTGACCGCCATCGACGACGTCATGGCCGGGCGCTACAAGCGCGGCGAGCGGCCGCCGATGTGGGACGGCGAAGCGGCGCGGCGGATCGTCGACATCATCGCCGCCGAACTCGCCTGAGCCTGACCCTGCGGCTCCGCCGGTGACATGACCGCGGCCTTACTGCACGACACGCTCACGGCAACGGCACAGCGCCAGCCCGAGGGCATCGCGCTGGTGGCCAACGACACCGGTGCGAGCGTGACCTGGGCCGGATTCGATGCCGAGGTCAGCCGCGTGGCGCGGGGGCTGGCCGGGCTCGGCATCAGCCGCCAGGCGCGCGTGGGCGTGTACCTGCCGAAAACCCTGGTCACCGCAACGGCCTTCTACGCCGCCAACCGCGCCGGCGCGGCCTTCGTGCCGATCAACCCGCTGCTCAGGCCCGCCCAGGTCAAGCACATCCTGCGCGATTGCGATGTGGAGGTGCTGGTCACCAGCGCCCAGCGCGCCGGCCAGCTGGCCGGCATCATCGCCGACTGCCCGGCCCTGCACACGCTGGTGTGCATCGACGGCCCCCTGCCAACGCCGACCGGCCCGCGCGTGCTCGACTGGGCCGCACTGCCTGCCAGCGACAGCACCGCCCTGCCCACGGTGATCGACCACGACATGGCCGCCATTCTCTACACCTCCGGCAGCACCGGCCGGCCCAAGGGGGTGATCTTCACGCATCGCAACCTGGTGGCCGGGGCGCTCAGCGTCAGCGAATACCTTCGGATCACATCGGCGGACCGCCTGCTGGCCGCGCTGCCCTTCAGCTTCGACTACGGGCTCAACCAGCTCACCACGGCCGTGCTGCAGGGCGCCAGCTGCGTGCTCATGGACTACCTGCTGCCGCGCGACGTGCTGCGCGCCGTTGCCAGCCACGGCATCACCGGCCTGGCGGCCGTGCCGCCCCTGTGGAACCAGCTGGCAGGCCTGGACTGGCCCGAGGCGGCCAGCGCCAGCCTGCGCTACTTCACCAACTCCGGCGGGGCCCTGCCCGCGGCCACCCTGGCGCGGCTGCGCGAGCGGCTGCCCAACGCCGCCCCGGTGCTGATGTACGGGCTCACCGAGGCGTTTCGCTCGACCTGGCTGCCGCCGGCGGAAATCGATCGCCGCCCCGGCTCCATCGGCAAGGCCATCCCCAACGCCGAGATCCTGGTCATCAACGAGCATGGCGCGCGCTGCGGGCCCGGCGAGGCCGGTGAACTCGTGCATCGCGGTGCGCTGGTCACGCGCGGCTACTGGAACGATCCCGAGCGCACGGCCGAGCGCTACCGTCCCCTGCCTGATGCGCTGCCCGGGATCCCCTGCACCGAGCTGGCCGTGTGGTCCGGTGATCGCGTGCGCATGGACGAGGACGGCTACCTCTATTTCCTCGGCCGCAGCGATGGCATGATCAAGACCTCGGGTTATCGTGTCAGCCCCGAGGAAGTCGAAGAGCCGCTGTATGCGAGCGGCCTGGTGGACGGCGTGGTGGCCGTGGGCCTGCCGCATCCGCAACTGGGCCAGGCGATTGGCTTGGTGGCCGTGCCGGGCGGCGACGCGCCGGAGGATATCGACACCGCCCTGCGCGAGCTGTGCCGGGCGGAACTGCCAAGCTGGATGCAACCCTGGCAGATCAGCATCCGCGACCACCTGCCGCACACGCCCAATGGCAAAATCGATCGGGCACTGCTCGCCCGGGAACTCACCGCGAGCATGGCCCCGGGCCCCGACCAAGGCGCTGAAGCATGAATGGCCGCACCGAGCACACCCACCTGGCGCACCTGCAAGCGGGCGGCGAGGCACTGCAAATCGGAGGTCACTCGCTGGCGGCACTGGCGGCGATTTGCGGCGGCACTCCTTTCTACGCCTACTCGCGGGAATTCGCCGCGAGCATCGCCCCGGACCCGGGCCCCGACCAAGGCGCTGAAGCATGAATGGCCGCACCGAGCACACCCACCTGGCGCACCTGCAAGCGGGCGGCGAGGCACTGCAAATCGGAGGTCACGCGCTGGCGGCACTGGCGGCAATCTGCGGCGGCACCCCCTTCTACGCCTACTCGCGGGACCTCGTAAACGCGCGCGTGCGGCATCTGCGCGCCCACCTTCCCGACGCCATCGCCCTGCACTACGCCATCAAGGCCAACCCCTACCCGGCCCTTGTTCAGCACCTTGGCACGCTGGTGGACGGTTTCGACGTGGCCTCGCAACAGGAGCTGCGCATCGCCCTGGATACCGGCAAGCCGGCCACCGCCATCAGTTTTGCCGGGCCGGGCAAACGCCGCGCCGAAATCCTGGCGGCGGTGGCCGCCGGCGTCACCATCAACGCCGAGTCCATCGCCCAGGTCCGGGCGGCGGCCGAGGCAGGCGAGACGCTGGGAATCCGTCCGCGGGTGGCACTGCGCATCAACCCGGATTTCGAACTCAAGGGCTCGGGCATGAAGATGACCGGCAGCCCCAGCCAGTTCGGCATTGACGCCGACCAGGCCGGCGCCGCCCTGCAGGCCATCGCCGACCACGGCATCGAGTTCCGCGGCCTGCACCTGTACGCCGGTTCGCAGAACCTGCGCGCCGCGGCCATTATCGAGGCCAACGATCGCAGCTTCGAACTCGCGCTGCGATTGTGCGAGCAGGCACCCGGGCCGGCGGCCTTCCTGAATATCGGCGGGGGTTTCGGGATACCGTATTTCCCCGGTGATGAACCGCTGGATATCGCCCCCATCGGCGCCGGCATCGCTCCCTGGCTGCCGCGCGTGCGCGACGCCCTGGGCAGCTGCGAGATCATCATCGAGCTTGGCCGCTACCTTGTCGGCGAGGCCGGTTACTACGTCTGCCGGGTGCTGGAGCGCAAGGAATCCCGCGGGCGGGTGTTCCTGGTCTGCGATGGCGGCCTGCATCATCACCTGGCCAATTCCGGCAATTTCGGCCAGGTGCTGCGCAGGAACTACCCGGTGGTCATTGGCAACCGCCTTGATGCCCGTGACACCGAGACGGTGAGTATCGTCGGCCCGCTGTGCACGCCGCTCGACATCATCGCCGACAACGTGACCCTGCCCCGCGCGGAGGTGGATGATTTTGTCGTCGTGGCCCAGTCCGGTGCCTACGGCCGCAGCGCCAGCCCCGCCGCCTTTCTCGGGCACCCCGAAGCGGTGGAAATCCTGGTCTGACCCACCTGGCACCCCGGCCGACTGAAGTCGGCCCTACGGCGACGACCCAACCCCAACGCCACCCCACGCCGCCG
>CAYGQN010000343.1:0-4815 GCA_964351795.1 uncultured Gammaproteobacteria bacterium | reverse complement strand
AACGCCACGCGTACGCGCTCGTCCTCGCGCGACAGGGGCACCATGGTGTGTTCCGGGCACAGCCGCAGGGCAAGGCCTCGCACCAGGCCGGCGTGGATGTCCGCGGCCACCGGCTCCACATGCGCCAGGCCGAGCAGGTCACCCAGCACGTCGGTGAGCCGATGCTCGGTGAGCATGTGATGCTCGACCAGGATCTCCCCGAGCTTCTTGCCCTCCGAGGCCTTCTGCATCGCCAGCGCGGCGCGCAGATCCGACTCACTCAGGTGTCCGAGCTCGATCAGCAGGTCGCCCAGGCGCATGGCCCCGGGGTTGGCACGAACAGCCTGGCGGATCGCGGCGGCGTCCACGCTGCCGAGTTCCTGCAGCACGGCAAGCAGCGAGCGCGGCGAGGCCAGGCGTGTCTGGACGCGGCGCGCATAGGCAACCCGGGCCTCGTCCAGGAGGCCTTCCTTGCACAGCAGGCCGATGATCTGCTCGGCCGGCGGCGACGCGGCCGGGCCTGCGGATGGCGCTGGGATCGGGGCGATGCTACTCATGGCGAGCGGCGCTGACTTCCTGGTAAACAGACACGGGTGGCGTGTGCCTGTTTAGCGGCGGACCGGCAGGCGTGCTTGAGAGTCCTGCTGCCGTGCACCAGCGTGGTGCCGGCGCCGTGCCGGCAACCCTAGCCGGCGACGGCGGTGACCTCTTCGATGGCGCTGACGATGGCCGCCAGGCAGGCCGGCGTACTCAGGCGATGGTCGGCATCCTTGAACAGGATCAGCCGCAGATCAGGGCAGTCAGCGTGCGCCAGCAGGCGCACCGGGAACGGCAGCGGCAGCGGCGCGCGCAGAACCAGGTTGTCGCGCCCCTCCTCCAGCAGCCGGCGGGTGATCACGGTGGGGATGTCGTCGTAGGCCGATGGCAGGGCCACACGGCCCGTCTCCTCCAGCTCGGCCCGCTGCGCCGGGCTCAGCCGGTGCGGGATGCCGTCTTCGGTGAAGTCCGGCGCCGCGGCCACGCCCACCAGGCCGGCGACGCGCCCGGGCAGGGCCCGCGCCGTGAGCAGCGCCAGCCAGCCACCCATGGACGAACCCACCAGGATCTGCGGGCCCTGCGTGCAGGCGCTGATCACATCGCGCGCGTCGCGGGCCCAGTCGCCGATGCAGCCGGCGGTGAACTCACCGGAGGACTGGCCGTGGCCGGTGTAGTCGAAGCGCAGGAAGCCGCGGCCGCTGCGCCGCGCCCAGTCCGCCAGGTACTCGGCCTTGGTGCCGGTCATGTCGGAGCGGAAACCGCACAGGAACACCACGCCGGGCGCGGTGTTGCCCGGTGCCGGCGCTACGCGGTTGTAGGCCAGGCGGCGGCCGGCGTCCGCTTGCAGGTAGTCGATGTGCATGGCTGGCTCCCGGACCAGGCTTGGGCGTCACGGCCACCCGGGGTGGGCTCGGCGCTGTCCGGGCCGCAACACCACGGACGGCGGCGGCCCGCCCGGGCCGCGCGTCAGTGCCGCTTGTCGGCGAACAGGCCGTCGGTTTCGTGCAGCGGGCGGAAGCGACGCACGTCCAACGCCAGCGGCACCGTACCCCGGGCATCGAATTTCTCGGTGGCCATGGCGGCCTCGGCCATGGACCAGGTGAGCCACAGCAGGCGCTCAGCGTCGGCGGGCAGCGCCGACAGCGGCAGGGCATCCAGCCAGGCCAGCACCGCCGGCATGCGCGGTGCCATGGCGTCGTAGAAGGCGCGGATCTCCGCCGGCGAGGCATGGATGCGCTTGTCGACCCGCTCGGCCTCGGTGGCCAGCGACCAGCCGGCGAATGGTTCCAGGTCGGCGAACGCCGGGGGCAGGATGGCCTTGCTGCTCATGCCTGCGTCTCCTGCCACTGCCGCACCGCCTCGTCCACGGCCCAGTAGCCGTGCCGCACGAAGGCCTCCTCGTCCTGGAGGTGGAATTCCTGCAGCACACCGCTGTCGCAGCTCGCCTGGATCTGCTCGTTCAGAATGCCGTCCTCCAGCAGCGCATCGCGCAGGAACACCTTGGCGTGCTCGCGGCTGAAAGTCTGCGAGGCGGTGGCCGGCACCGGCATGTGCACGCGCAGCTCCCAGCGGGTGCGGCGCAGGTCCACCGGCCAGAACTGGTGGGTGTGATACACGCCCGGCAACAGCAGGAGGTGGAAGTTCGGGAACACGTGCACCACGTCGAAGGCCCATTTCTGGTCCCGGGTCGGGTTCACGTGCTCGGCGGCGTCAAGGGCGAAAGCCCCGGCATCGGCCACCGAGGGCCCGCTCGCCAGCGCCAGGGCCTCGATGCCCCGGGGCTGGAAGTCACCACCGGCGGCCGACCAGGTGCGGTGCCGCTCATGGAAGCGCATGTCGAGGTTGCGGCCGAAGGGGTATTCGCGGCTGGTGAACACGCGCGGCCAGGAATCCCGGTGCACGAAGGCCACGTGGTAGGTCTCGGACTGGCCGTCCATGACCAGCTTCCAGTTGGCCTGCACCTCGGCGCCATAGGCGAACTGGCCGGGCAGGCGGTCGAAGTCGTAGCCATCGCAGTAATCCTTGATGGGTCCCAGGTAGTCCTGCAGGGACTGCGCCGGCGCCGGATCAAGGTTGACGAAGATGAATCCGTTCCAGGTGTCGCAGGCCACCGGCAGCAGGTTGAGCACACCACAGGTGGGCTGGTGGAAGTTCTCCTCCTGCGGCACCGTGCGCAGCGTGCCGGCATCATCGTAGACCCAGCCATGGAAGCGGCAGGCCATGCGCCCGCCCCCGGCATTGCCGCGCGGCTCCATGGCCAGGCGATTGCCCCGGTGCCGGCAGATGTTGTGGAAGGCGCGCACCGTGCCATCACGTCCGCGCATGATCAGCAGCGAGGCATTGCAGATCTCGATGTCCTGCACGAACCAGTCGCCGGCGGCGGGGATCTCCTCGACCCGGCCGACATGCAGCCAGCAGCGCCGGAAGATGGCCTCGCGCTCGGCATCGAAGCCGGCCGGATCGGTCACCCGGGATGCCGGTACCGGACCGCGGCCCATGCGCGGGAAACGCGCCGTCCAGCGCCATTGCGCCTCGCTGTCGTGATGCGCGTCGCGCAGTTCCTCGCTGGCCATCGGATGCACCTCCTCGGTCGTTCATGCCGGCAGGCGAACGAGGATAAGGGCCGCGGGCCCGGCGCGCCAGACCAGCGCCCGGCCGGGATCCCCCGGCCGGGCAGAGTCAACAGGCATGCCTTGCTGCACGGCCTTGCAGGTCACGCGCCGGGCGGCCGCATCGCCGCCGGCGCGGGGAACCCCTGCGCTACAGGCCAAGCGCACCCAGGCCGGGATGGTCCGCCGGTCGCGGCCCCTGCGGCCAGTGGAACAGGCGATCGGCAGCGGCGATGGGCACATCGTTGATGCTGGCATGGCGCTCGAACATCAGCCCGTCGGCATCGAAGGCCCAGTTCTCATTACCGCAGGCCCGGAACCAGTTGCCGCTGTCATCGCGCCACTCGTAGGCATAGCGCACGGCGATGCGCTCGCCGGTGAAGGCCCACAGTTCCTTGATCAGGCGGTAGTCCAGTTCGCGCGCCCACTTGCGGGCAAGGAATGCGACGATGGCCTCACGCCCGCGCAGGTACTCGGCACGATTGCGCCAGCGACTGTCGGGCGTGTAGGCAAGCGCCACCCGGGCGGGGTCGCGCGAGTTCCAGGCATCCTCGGCCAGGCGCACCTTGCGGGCGGCGCTGTCGGCGTCGAACGGTGGCAGCGGTGGGCGCTGCGCCACGGCCGCGCTCATGGGTGGCCTCCGGGCTGCGGCGGCCGGCCATCGAGCACTGCAAGCTCGGCAGCCGTGTAGCGCGGCGTGATGTGCTGCGGGCAGTTCCAGTCGAAGGCGGCCACCTCGATCAGCAGGCCGCGCTCCACGCGGGCGCGGTAGGTCGGCACTTCCAGCCGGGCCATGGTGTCGGCATCGTCGGCGTCCACCAGGCGGACCCGGCCGAGCAGCTTCAGGCGGCGGCGGTTCGGGTAGTCCATGAACAGCAGCGACACGCGGTCGTTCCCGAGCAGGTTGCCCACGCTGACGTACTGGCGGTTGCCGCGGAAGTCGGCCAGGCCGAGCGTGCGCTCGTCCAGCACCCGCACGAAGCCGGCCGGCCCGCCGCGATGCTGCAGGTAGGGCCAGCCGGTCTCGCTGACGCTGGCCATGTAGACGCTGTCCCGGGCGGCGATGAAGTCCATCTCCGGCTCGCCGAGCACGTGGTTGGAGTCCGCGGCGGCATCCATGCCGGCATAGGCGCCGCGGCTGCCCAGTTGCGCCTGCAACGCGCGGATGGCCGGGGTGAAGGCGAGTCTCGCGAATTGATGTCCCATTCGGGTTCTCCCTGGTTGGCGTGCCGCCGGCGCGGTGCCGGCGGCACGCGGGCAAGATGACTCAGGACGCCTTGCGCAGGGCGACCGGCGGGAAGTCGATATCCACCTGGCTGGCCTTGCCGAGGATGTTGGTCAGCAGGTTCATGCCGGTGTGGGTGATGATTTCCACGATGTCGGCATCGTTGTAGCCGGCCTCGCGAACGGCGAGCAGCTCCGCGGTGCTCACCTGGCCGGCATGGGCGGCCAGGGCACGGGCGAAGCCCACCGCCGCGGCGGCCCTCGGATCCTCGCTGCCGCCGGCGCGGTTGGCAGCGATCTCCGCGTTGCTCAGGCCCGCCTTGCGACCGATGGCGGTGTGCGCCGACAGGCAGTACTCGCAGCCGTTCTGTTCGGCCAGGGCCAGGGCGATACGCTCGCGGGTCTGCGGGTCCAGGCTGCCCTGGCCGGCGATGCCGTGCAGGCCCAGGAAGGCGCGCAGGGCAGC
>CAYGQN010000342.1:0-4816 GCA_964351795.1 uncultured Gammaproteobacteria bacterium | reverse complement strand
CGGTAAAGGTCCTCCAGCAGTTGCTTGTGCTTGTCGCGCACCTCAGCGCGCAGCCGCGCAAGCTCCTGCACCAGCAGCGAGGGTTCGGCGTCGGGGCGGAGGTGATCAATCGCCCGGTAGAACTCGTCGGCCTGCTCGTGCAGGGTCTCACGCGGGTGTTCCGCCGCGGCAGCCTGCGGGTGGCGCAAGGGCAGCAGGTCTTCGCGCACATCCTTGACGGCCTTGGCCGAGAGCACCGCGTCGCGCACCGCCGCCAGCAACTGGTTCAGGCGCAGCGTGGCGGCCGGCTCCAGGCCCTGCTGCTGCAACTCGGCCGCGTAGGCGATCAGCTCCCCCTCCAGGCGCTTCAGGCGCTGGTAACGCTCGAGGTAGGACAGGCGCCGCCGCGCGGGGCCGGCGCCGTTCTCGCGCTCGGCCCAGGGCGAGCCGGGCTCGGGTTGCAGCCGCAGGGCGTGGCGGTTCAGGCGGATGGCAAAGCCGATGGCCCTGGCCACTTCCTGCTCCACGGCAGCCAGGGCCGCTTCCGGCACCACCGGGTCCACGCGGTGGATGTAACGCCCGACACGCTCGGCGGGGAGCACGAATCGTCGCTCGAGCAGCGCGGCGAACGGCGTGTTCAGGGGCATGAACATGAGTATCCCCAGCACGTTGAACACCGTGTGGAACAGCACCAGGGCAAGCAGTGGATCCTCGAGGATACGAACCAGGGCGAGCAGCGGGCCCAGAAGCACCAGGCCGAGGGCGGCGGATACCGTGTTGAAGACCACGTGCGCCGAGGCAACGCGCTTCTTGTCCGGGGTGCCACCCAGGCTGCCGAGCAGCCCCGTGACGGTAGAGCCCACGTTGCTGCCAACGGCGATGGCCGCCGCCGCCGGCAGATCCACGATGCCGCCGTGCAGGGCTGACAGGGTAATCATCATCGTGCCGGAGCTCGACTGGATCACCGCTGTGAGCAACAGGCCCAGCAGCGCGAGCCTGACGCGGTCATAGCCGGCGAAGGGGCTGACGTCGACACTGGCCGCCCAGGCATCCACGCCATCTTTCATCTGGTCCAGCCCGAACAGGATCAGCCCCAGGCCGATGGCCAGCCTGGCGCTCTCGCGCAGGGTTCCGGCCGGCAGGAGCACTGCGCCGATGCCGCCGAAACCGATGAGGCCGAGCGCAGAACGGCCGAGGTCGAGCTTGAAACCGAGCGTGGCGACCAGCCAGCCCGTTGCCGTGGTCCCGAGGTTGGCCCCGTAGACCACGCCGAGTGCGCCACGCAGTTCGATGACGCCGGCGCCGACAAAGGCCAGAACCAGGAGCATCACCAGCGAACTGGACTGCAGGACCATGGTGGTGCCGGCGCCGGCGAGCAGGCCTTTCCAGGGCGTGCCGGCATGCCGGCGCAGGAGGTCGCGAAAGCGGTCGCCGGCCAGCTCGCCGAGTGCGCCCTCGAGCTGCGACATGCCGAACAGGAACAGGCCCAGACCGGCGAGCAACGGCCAGAATTCCATCCAGTTCACCTCCGGGCCGGTGCTGGCCCAGCAGCGGCCCCGCGCCCGCCAGCCACAGGGTGGCGCCGACGTTGGCCTCAGCCGCGAGCTTATCCTCTTTGCCTGCCCTGTGGGTCAGGCACCTGCCACGCGGGTGCCGACAGCTGGAGCGCTTCCGGTCGGGGCGGGCCCAGACGGCGGTCGGCTGTGGGCACGGCCGGGTCGGCCGCGGCGCATCGCCCTCCGGCGGGTTCCCCCGGTCGGGCGACACGGGATCGGGCAGTCCAGGCCGGCCGCAATCGCCGGGTCGTGCGGGCGTTCGCTCCGGTAATCGATCAAGCCTTGTTGCCTGCTATTGACAGTGAACAGGCATGGTGTAAATTAAGCGCCGTGAGCAGTGCTGACCACAGGCGGTATTTCGATCTGCCGGAACTGTCGGAGCGTTCCGGCGTGACCGAGCGCACGGTGCGTTACTACGTCCAGCAGGGGCTGTTGCCGGCGCCCGGCGGCGGTCGCGGGCCGAAGTACCACCAGGGCTACCTGGACCGCCTGCGCCTCATCCGGCGCCTGCAGTCCGAACACCTGCCGCTGGCGGAAATCCGCCGCCGGCTGGAGGGCATGTCCGATGCCGAGGTGGCCGGGGCGCTGGCGCCGGCCGCCACTGCCGAGGGCTCCGCGCGGGATTACATCGATACCGTGCTGGGCAGGTCCGGTGGGGCGATGGGGCGCGACGGCCGGGGTCGCCCCGATGCAACGCGGGCCGCCGGCGGCACTGCGCACCGGCGTGACGATGCGGCGCCTGGCCGGGGCGAGTACTTGAGCCATGACCGCATGAGCACCGAGCCGGCACTGGAGGAGGCGGGCCCGTGGGACATGTTCGAAATGGCGGACATGGCGCTGGACGAACTGCCAAGGGACTCGCTCGCGGCGCCGGCGTCGCTCCGGGCGTCGTCGCCAGACACCGACAGCGCCGGGGCCGCCGCCGCCGACAGCTACCCGGCGGCCCGCTCGCAGTGGGAGCGCCTGGGGCTGGAGGAGGACATCGAACTGCAGGTGCGCCGGCCGCTGTCGCGCGAGATGAACCGGCGCCTGGAGCGCCTGCTGGAGGCCGCCCGGCGGATCCTCCGGGACGACTGAGTTTTCTTCCGCCGCGGCGCCGCCGGCCGGGCGGGGCAGGGCGGATGGCTGAGTTCCGCGCAGCGCGGTGGCCCCGAGGCCCGCCGCAATCGACCGTCGCTTTACAGGAGGTAATCCCCATGACCCTGAACGCCCGCCCTGATCGAAAGCTCATCCGCAAGGCCGGCAACAGCCGCCGCCATGTCCTGCTGTCCCTGGAGGCACCGCTGGCGCCCAACCGCAGCGAGCGCCTGCCCGTGAACATCGCCCTGGTGATCGACCGCTCCGGGTCCATGAGCGGCGAGCCGCTGGCCAGTGCCTGCGAGGCCGCTGCCTATGTCCTCCGGCAGCTGGGCCCGCAGGATCGCTTCAGCGTGGTCACCTTCGAGGACGAGGTGGACGTGGTGGTGGCTGCCACCGCCGCGACGCCGCGGGCGGTGGCCTCGGCCGTGGCCGCCATCGAGCGCATCCACATCGGTGGTTGCACCGATCTGGGCGCCGGCTGGCTTACCGGCTGCGGCCAGGTCGCGGACCACCTCGACCGCGAGGCCGTGAACCGCGCCTTCCTGCTCACCGATGGCCTGGCCAACCGCGGCATCACCGGCCACGACGCCCTGTGCGAGCACGCCCGGGAGCTGCGCGCCCGCGGGATCAGTACCAGCACCTTCGGCCTGGGTCCGCACTTCGACGAAGTGCTGCTGGCGGGCATGGCCGAGGCCGGCGGGGGCAATTTCCACTTCATCGAGCACTCGGAGATGATCCCCTCCGTGTTCCGCCAGGAACTGGGCGAAGGCCTGGAGATCGTTGCCCCGGAGGCGCGCCTGTGCGTGACGGTGCCCGCCGGCGTGCATGTCACCTCGCTGAACCGCTACCCGCTGCGTGCGGGCGAGACGGCCGGTGAATACCTGCTGGACCTCGGTGACCTCGGCTCCGGCCAGTTGCTGGAGCCGGTGCTGGAACTGCGCTTTCCCGCCGGCGAGGCGGGCAGCTTCGTGCAAACCACCTTCAGCCTGTCCGACCGCAAGGCGGCGCTGCCCACCACGCCCTGCAGCCTCGCCTTCGAGTATGCCGGCCACCGCGCCAATGACGCCCAGGCGCGGGACCGGGACATCGATCGCCGCGTGGCCGCCCTGTATGCCGGCCAGGCCCGCCGGGAGGCGCTGGCACTGAACCGCGACGGTGCCTTCGACAAGGCCCGCGAGCGCCTGCGTCGTACCCGCAAGCGCATTGAGCAGTACGTGATGGAAGATGCCGTCCTCGATTCGCTGGTGGGGGAACTGCAAAGCACCGAGGCGCAGTACGCCGTGGATCTCGATCCAATGGCACGCAAGGCGGCCTATTTCGCCGCCAGCGCCACGGTGAAGGAGCGCACCCACCGGGGTGCGGCACGCAAGCGCGCCGGCCGGCGCAGCGTGGTAGTGCTGCCATCGTCGCTGGCAACCCGGGCCTGCGCCCGGGCGGCGGTGAGTGCGCTGGCGCCGGTGGCCCCGTCACTGCTCGGGCACCTGGCCGTGGGCGAGCCTCGCAGCACGCTGGCGGTCGAGGATGAGCGCGGTCGGCTCACGCCCCGGCAGGAAATCGAGATTGCCGATACCACCGCCGGGCTGCTGCCGCACGAGGGCGTGCGCATGACCACCACCCATGCGCAGTTGTCTGACAACTGGTATTCCCACTGGGATGCCGGCGGGCGCACGGCGTTGGTGTCGGTGTTCGCCTTAGAGGATCTCGTGCAGGTGGCCATGGAGGCCTACCTTGCCTACGAGATTGTTCTCAACGGGCTGAACAACGCCTCCCCACGTTACGATCTGCACGCCATTGCCCACGAGGAAACCCGCGGCTGCCTGTTCGATTTCTGCGGCGACAAGCGCGAGATGGAAATCAAGCTCCAGACCATGGACCTGTGCCCGCAGTGCCGGCGGCACCTGGCCGGGATCGGCATTGATGTGGATGCCGTGCTGCGCCTGACCGACGTCGTGCGCAGCCTGGCCGTGCCCATGGCCGCGCCTGCCTGAGCACGCGGCATGCCGCGCCCTGTGACACTGCCCGTGTCGCGGGGCGCGGCCCGCCTAACCGCGGCGCCGCGCCGCGCCCAACCGCGCCCCCGTCGATGCCGGGATTGCCATTGGTGTCGCAGGTGTCGCAGGTGTCGTAGGAGTCGCAGGTGTCGCAGGTGTCGTAGGAGTCGTAGGAGTCGTAGGAGTCGTAGGAGTCGTAGGAGTCGTAGG
>CAYGQN010000341.1:507-4821 GCA_964351795.1 uncultured Gammaproteobacteria bacterium | reverse complement strand
CCGTGGCCCTGACCCCGCCCGGGCGCCGGCCCGGCCCGGCCAGCGCGTGAATCTCCGCCGCCGTGTAACCGGCATCGGTGAGCACCGCGGCGGTGTCGGCGCCAAGCGGCGCGCAGGCCCGGGCCGGCAGGCGCCGGCCGTTCACCAGCAGCGGGCTCGCCAGGGTGCGCAGGTCCGCACGCGCCGGGTGCGCCTGGGCGGTGATCATCTCCCGCTCGGCGACGAAGTCGCTGTCCAGCGCCTCGGCCATGTCGTACACCGGCGCCACCGGCACTTCGCCGGTGAGAATGCCCAGCCACTGCCCGGTGGTACGGGCCGCAAAGGCCGCATCGAGGTCGGCGGTCAGGGCGTCCCGGTGACGACAGCGCAGATCGTGGCTGGCGTACTCGGCGCGGCCGACCAGCTCCGGTGCGCCGACCAGCTCCGCCAGCCGCTGCCAGAATTTCTCGCGCTGGCACATCACCACGATCCAGCCATCGGCGGTGCGATACAGCTGCGAGGGCGCCAGCGAGGGATGCGCCGAGCGCGTGATGCGGCCGGTGACCGTGCCCTCGTTGAGGTACCAGGTGGCGGGGTAGGACAGCTGCTGCAGGGCGACGTCGAACAGGCAGGCGTCGATGTCGCAGCCGCGACCGCTGGCCCGGGCACCGACAACCGCCGCCAGCAGACCCATGGCGACCGTCAGCCCGGTGACGTAATCGACCATCGACAGGCCGAAGCGCGCGGGCGGTGCATCCGGCTCGCCGGTGACCGACATGAAGCCCGCCTCGGCCTGCATGAGGTAGTCGTAGCCGGGCCATTTCGCGCGCGAGCCTTCGCGGCCGTAGGCCGACAGGTGAGCGCAGACGATGGCCGGGTTCAGCGGCCCCAGGGTGGCGTAGTCCAGGCCCAGCCGCGCGGGCTGGTCACCGCGCAGGTTGTTCAGCACCGCATCGGCTTCGCCGGCCAGCTTCTGCAGCACCGCGCGGCCCTCGTCGGCCTTGATGTTCAGGGCCACCGAGCGCTTGTTGCGGTTGAAGGTCTGGAAGAACAGCGAATCCCCGTCACCGAGGTAATGCGGGCCCACGCCCCGGGCCATGTCGCCGCTGCCCGGCTCCTCGATCTTGATGACCTCGGCGCCGAGGTCGGCCAGGAACTGGCTGCCCCAGGGGCCGGCCCCGTAGGACTCCACTGCGATGACCCTGAGGCTTGCCAGCGGCAGGGCCTGCTCGTTGCCGGGGGCACCGGCCTGCGCGTCGGCAGCCATGGCCTACAGCGGGTTCCGCTCGATGAGCTGGCGCGCGATGATGATGCGCTGCATCTCGTTGGTGCCCTCGCCGATGCACATCAGCGGCGCGTCACGATACAGGCGCTCGACGTCGAACTCGGTGGAGTAGCCGTAGCCGCCATGCAGGCGCAGCGCCTCGGTGGCGTTCTCCAGCGCCGCCTCGGAGGCGAACAGCTTGGCCATGCCGGCTTCCATGTCGCAGCGCTGGCCGGTGTCGTACTTGCGCGCGGCGCTCTCGACCAGCAGCTTGGCCGCCTCCACCCGGGTTGCCATGTCGCCGAGCTTGAGCTGGATGGCCTGGTGCTTCCAGATTTCCTTGCCGAAGGTCTTGCGCTGCTGGGCGTAGCGCACCGACTGGTTCAGCGCGGCCCGGGCAATGCCCACGCCACGCGCGGCCACGTTGATACGGCCGAGCTCCAGGCCGCCCACGGCCTGCAGGAAACCCTGGCCCTCCACCCCGCCCACCAGCCGCGAGGCCGGCACCCGGTAGTTGTCGAACACCAGCTCGGCACTGTCGATGGCCTTGTAGCCGAGCTTCTTGAGCTTGTTGCTCACCGTGAAGCCCTCGCCCTTCTCGGCGATGAACATGCTCATGCCCTTGTAGCGCGGCTCGGCGTTGGGGTCGGTTTTCACCAGCAGGCCAACGCAGTCACCGTACAGGCCGTTGGAAATCCAGGTCTTGGTGCCATTGATGACGTAGTCATCGCCGTCGCGCACGGCCAGGGTGCGGATCCCCTGCAGATCGGTGCCCGCATCGGGCTCGGTGAGGGCGATGCCCCCGCGCAGCTCGCCGGTGGCAAAGCGCGGCAACAGCTCGGCCTTCTGGGCATCGGTGCCGGCCCGCTGCACGCAGGCGGCCATGATGAGGTGGGAGTTGAAGATGCCGACCGGCGCCATCCACGCCTCGGAGATGATCTCCACCAGCCGGGCATAGGTGGTCACGCTCAGGCCGAGGCCGCCGTACTGCGGCTCGATGGTGGCGCCGAACAGCCCCAGCTCCTTCATCTGCTCCACCAGGTCGACCGGGTACTCGTCGGCGTGGTCGAACTTCTTCGCAATCGGCCGGACTTCCTTCTCCACCCAGGCCGTTATGGCATCCAGTACCTGGGCCTCGTCGTCGGCCGTCAGGCCTTCTGGCTTGTCATCGCTCATGCTTGCTGCTCCGGGTCCGGGGAAACTCAGTTGCCAGCCGCGGCGGCGGCCAGGCGATCATCAACACCGTGGCCGCGCTTGGGCACGAGGAAGGAGCGCACGAACTCGCACACCAGCGTGCCATCCTGTTTGCGCCCGCGCGTCATGGCGGTGACGATACCGGCGGTCGGCCGGGACTTCGATTCCCGCTTCTCGAGGATCTCGGACTCCGCGTACAGGGTGTCGCCGACGAACACCGGCGCAGGCAGCTTGATCTCCTTCCAGCCGAGGTTGGCAATGGCCTTCTGGCTGAGGTCGGACACGCTCATGCCCACCACCATCGACACCGTCAGGGGGCTGGCGACCAGCGGCCTGCCGAACTCGCTGGCCTTGGCGTATTCCACGTCGAAGTGCAGCGGATGGGTGTTCATGGTCAGCAGCGTGAACCAGGTGTTGTCGGCCTCGGTAATGGTGCGCCCGGGCCGGTGCAGGTAGTGATGACCGACCTCGAAATCCTCGTAGTAGCGGCCGAAACTCTCGATGAAGGTGTTCTCGCCGGCAGGCGTGGCTTGCTGGACCATGCGTCCTCTCCAGGGGCTTTGTGAATGGGATTGCCTTGACGGGCGACGCCGGACTGCGGCGACAAATGTCCGTACAAGCGTGGATTATAGCATTGCCCCCGCGGCGCTGCCCGCCACCCGGACGGGCCGCTCACGGCCGTTATACTGGCGCCCGGTTCACACCACGGCGCCGTCATGAATGGTCCACTCGCGGGGATCCGCGTCCTTGATCTCAGTGCCATGGTCTCCGGGCCCCTGTGCACCATGGTGCTGGCCGACCAGGGCGCGGATGTCATCAAGGTGGAAAACCCCGCGGCCGGCGGCGACTACGTGCGCCATGCCGCCAACCGCCAGGGCGGGTATGCCGCTGCATTCCTGAACAACAACCGCAACAAGCGCTCGCTGGCCCTGGACCTGAAGGCCCCGGAGGGGCTGGCCATCCTCGGGCAACTGGCCGCTGGCGCCGACGTGTTCATCCAGAACTTCCGCCCCGGCGTGGTCGAGCGCATGGGTATCGGCGAGGCCGACATCCGGGCCCTGGCCCCGGACATCATCTACGTGTCCATCTCCGGCTTCGGCGAGCGCGGGCCCTGGGCAGACCGGCCCGTCTACGATCCGCTGGTGCAATCGCTGTCGGGGCTGGCCAGCATCCAGGGCGGCGCCGACGACGCCCGGCCAAGACTGGTGCGCACCATCCTGCCCGACAAGCTCACCGCCATGACCACCGCACAGGCGTTGACCGCCGCGCTGCTGGCCCGCGCCCGCGGCCAGGGTGGCCAGCACGTGCGCGTGTCGATGCTGGATTCGGTGATCAGCTTCCTGTGGGCATCGGACATGAACAGCCAGACCTTCGTCGATGCGCCGGCCCCGCAACAGGCCGCGGCGAGCTTCATCGACCTCATCTACGAGACCACCGACGGCTGGCTCAGCGTCGCCGTGCAGACCGACCGCGAGTGGCAGGCCCTCACCCGGGCCCTGGCGCGGCCGCAATGGCTGGCCGACCCGCGCTTCGCCACGCCGGCACTGCGCCAGGAGCACATCAACGAGCGCCTGGCACTGGTGCAGGAGGTGCTGTGTACCCAGAGCACGGCGCACTGGCTGGCGCTGCTGGAGGCCGAGGGCGTGCCCTGCGCGCCCGTGCTCACCCGCGGCGAGATGATCGACCATCCGCAGGTGATCGCCTCGGAGACGCTGGTGGAGTACCCGCACCCGGCGGCCGGGCGCCGGCGCCACCGGCCCGTACGAGTCACCTGGTCCCATACCGCCCGGCGCACCGCCCATGCCGGCCATTCCACCGAGAGCGGACAAGTCAGGCATGCCGCCGCCGCCGCCGCCGCCGAGCCCGCTCATCATGTT
>CAYGQN010000341.1:0-497 GCA_964351795.1 uncultured Gammaproteobacteria bacterium | reverse complement strand
GCGCGCCCGGCCGCGCGTTTCTCGGTCACGCCGGGGCCGGCGATGCGCGGCGCACCGGCACTCGGCGAACACGGCCGCGCCATCCTGGCCGAGCTTGGCTACGCCAACGCCACCATCGACGCGCTGGTGGCAAAGGCCGTCATCCGGCTGCCCGACGAGGACCCGCAACCATGATTGACCTGTATTTCTGGCCCACCCCGAACGGCTGGAAGATTTCCATCATGCTGGAGGAAACCGGCCTGCCCTGGCGCCTGGTGCCGGTGAACATCGGCAAGGGCGAGCAGTTCACGCCCGGGTTCCTGGCCATCAGCCCGAACAATCGCATGCCGGCCATCGTCGACCATGCACCGGCCGGCGAGGCCGGCCCGGTATCGCTGTTCGAATCCGGCGCCATCCTGCTGTACCTCGCCGCCAAGGCCGGGCGCTTCGCCCCCACCGACGCCGCCGGCCGGCGCGCCATGCATGAATGGCTGTTCTGGCAGGTGGGCAACCTCGGG
>CAYGQN010000340.1:0-4826 GCA_964351795.1 uncultured Gammaproteobacteria bacterium | reverse complement strand
CTTCGGCCTGGTGGGCGCTGATGGCGGCCGCGTCCTGCAGGGTGAGGGCGATCGGGTCCAGCCCGCCCAGCAGCATGCGGCGCTGGCCCTCGGGCAAGGTGAAGGCGGTTTCCTCGCCGCCGACGATGCCGAACAGGCAGCGCTCCAGGTCGATGCGCACGCGCTGGTGTTGCGGATCGGCGCTCACCATCTCGGCCAGCCGCGCGATGACGGCTTCGTCCGCCTCCACGGGCAGCAGGCCGTTGCGCACGCAGTTGTTCTGGAAGATGGCGCCGAAGCCCGGCGCGATGATGGCGCGGATCCCGTAATCCGTAAGCGCCCACACCGCGTGCTCGCGGGAGGAGCCGCAGCCGAAGTTCGGCCCGGCCAGCAGGATGCTGGCGCCGGCGTAGGCCGGCTGGTTGAGGACGAAGTCCGGGTTGTCGCCGGTTTTCTCCAGCCCCTCGTACAGGTAGCGCCAGCCGGCGAACAGGCCCACACCCAGGCCGCGCTTGGACACGCGCTTCATCTCCCGCGAGGGGATGATGGCATCGGTGTCCACGTTCGCCCGCAGCAGCGGAGCGGCGATGCCTTCGTGTACGGTGAAGCGGTTCACAGGCGCCCCGGGTCGCTGATGCGCCCGGCCACGGCGCAGGCCGCCACGTTCGCCCGCAGCAGCGGAGCGGCGATGCCTTCGTGCACGCTGAAGCGGTTCACAGGCGCCCCGGATCGCTGATGCGTCCGGCCACGGCGCAGGCCGCCACGGTGGCGGGGCTGGCCAGGTGGGTGCGGGCGCCGCGGCCCTGGCGGCCCTCGAAGTTGCGGTTGGTGCTGGAGACCACGCGCGCACCCTCGGGGAAGCCCTCGCCGCCGGCATAGAAGCAGAAGCCGCAGCCCGGTTCGCGCCACTGGAAGCCGGCGTCGGTGAACACGCGGTCCAGGCCTTCGGCCTCGGCATGGCGTTTGACTTCCTTCGAGCCGGGAATGCAGATGGCCGTCACGCCCTCGGCCACGTGCCGGCCGCGCAGGACTTCGGCGGCGGCGCGCAGGTCCGACAGCCGCGCGTTGGTGCACGAGCCGATGAAGGCGGCGTTGATGGGCAGGGTGGTCAGTGCGGTGCCGGGCGTGAGGCCCATGTAGGCCAGCGCGCGCTCCATGGCCTGGCGTTCCTCGGCGCTGCCGGCGGCGGACGGGTCCGGCACCACGCCGCTGATGGGCACGCAGTGCTGCGGGCTGGTGCCCCAGGTGATGGCGGTGCTGACGTCGCTGGCGTTGATGATGAGCTCGCGATCGAAGGCGGCGCCCTCGTCGCTGCGCAGGGCCAGCCATGTCTCTGCCGCGGCGTCGAAGTCGGCGCCCGCCGGTGCCAGTGCCCGCCCGCGCAGGTAGTCGATGGTCTTCGCATCCGGGGCGATGAGCCCGGTGAACGCGGAGAACTCCACCGCCATGTTGCACAGGGTGAAGCGGGCCTCCATGTCCAGCGCGCTGATGGCGCTGCCGGCGAACTCCACGGCATGGCGCTGCGCGCCACCGGCACCGTAGCGGCCGATGAGATGCAGCACCAGGTCCTTGGCGGTGACGCCCGGGCCAAGGCGCCCGTCCACGCGCACGCGCATCTGTTTCGGCCGCTGCAGGCGCAGGGTGTCGGTGGCCAGGGCATGCTCGCATTCGCTGGAGCCGATGCCGAAGGCCAGGGTGCCCAGGGCGCCGAGCGTGCAGGTATGGCTGTCCGGGCACACCAGGGTCAGGCCCGGCAGGGCGATGCCCTGCTCGGCGGACACCAGGTGCGAGATCCCCTGCATCGGATCGTTGATGTCGAACAGGCGCAGGCCGGCCGCGCGCGCGGCATTGCGGGTGGCGGTGATGAACTCGGCGCCGCTTGGCACCGGCGAGGCGTCGCCGCGGCCGGGCCGGGTGTCGACGATGTGGTCCATCACGCAGAAGGCGTGGCCGGGGCTGCGCACGGTGCGGCCGGCGTCGGCCAGGGAGGTCAGGGCGATGCTGCCGGTGCGCTCGTGCATGACGATGCGATCGATCAGCAGCAGCTCGGCGCTGTCGTCCAGCGCGCAGACCCGGTGGGTATGCCAGATTCGTTCGAAAAGGGTTTGCATCGTTGTTCCGGCGGGACTATACCGCTAAACGGACCGGGCAATCCCTGCCATTGACCAGCGCTGGCGGTGTGCACCAGCAGGTTTCGCTGCCAGCGGAATGGTCGGACCACCCCGGCTGCCCCCGCGCCGGCTCGCCGCGCCCGGGTACTAATAGTATATCATTAGGACTTTTCCGGGCGCTGAACAGGAGCAGGCTGTGGCTGAAGATTTCGATCTCATCATCAAGAACGTGCGTGCCGTGCGGCCCAATGCCAACGGGGTGGAGGAAACGGACATCGCAATTGCCGGCGGCCGCATCATGATGATGGCGCCGGGCATTCCGCCCGAGCAGGGCAAGCAGGTGGCCGATGGCAACGGCCTGCTGGCCTTCCCCGGCGTGGTGGACGCGCACATGCACACCGGCATCTATGCACCGCTGGAGGAAGACGCCGTCAGCGAAAGCCGCGCCGCCGCCATGGGCGGAGTCACGGCCAGCCTGAACTACATCCGCACCGGCAAGTACTACCTGAACAAGGGCGGACCCTACGCGGAGTTCTTCCCCGAGGTGCTGGAGAAGTCGGCCGGCCGCTTCCACGTGGATTACGGCTATCACCTGGCGCCGATGAGCGGCGCGCATATCGGGGAAATCGAATCCCTCATCGCCGAGCACGGGGTCACCTCGTTCAAGATCTTCATGTTCTACGGCTCGCACGGCCTGCACGGCAAGTCCGATGACCAGTCCGACTTCCTCATGATCGGCAAGGACGAGCGCTACGACATCGCGCACTTCGAGTTCATCATGCGCGGGATCCGCAAGGCCATGGATCGCTTCCCGGAAATCGCCCAGCAGATCAGCCTGTCCATGCACTGCGAAACGGCCGAGATCATGCGTGCCTACACGGCCATCGTCGAGCGCGAGGGCAAGCTGCAGGGTCTGCCGGCCTACCACGCCGCGCGGCCGCCGCACTCCGAGGGCCTGGCCATCTTCATCGCCTCCTACCTGGCGCATGAAACCGACTGCATCAACATCAACCTGCTGCACCTGTCCTCGCGCAAGGCGGTGGAAGCGGCACTGCTGATGGAGGCGGCCTTCCCGCACATCGACTTCCGCCGCGAGGTGACCATCGGCCATCTCATGCTCGACATCACCTCCGACTGCGGCAACCTCGCCAAGGTCAACCCGCCCATCCGCCCGCGCGAGGACGTGGAATACCTGTGGGAGCAGTTGCTGGCGAAGAAGCTGGACTGGGTGGTGTCCGACCATGCCTGCTGCCGCCACGAGATGAAGGTGGATGCGCAGCGGCCCGGCGACGTGTGGCTGGCGAAATCCGGCTTCGGCGGCACGGAGTACCTGCTGCCGGCGCTGGTCAGCGAGGGCACGAAGCGCGGCATGTCGCTGAACCACATTGCCGAGGTCAGCAGCTTCAACCCGGCGCGGCGCTACGGCCTTGGCAACAAGGGTGACCTGGCCCCGGGCATGGATGCCGACGTGGTGCTGGTGGACCCGAACGAAACCTGGACGGTGAATGCCGGCGCGTCCCCTTCAGAGCAAGGCTACACCCCCTTTGAGGGCATGGAACTCACCGGCCGGGTGAAGCGCACCTGGCTGCGCGGGCAGCTCATCTACGACGGCAACGTGGTCGGTGAGCCGGCCGGTGTGTACCTCAAGCGTCCGCTGACCCCCGCCTGAGCCGGTGCCCGTCGCTCCTGGCGGGCCAGCGACTGCCGGCCCCGGCGGCATGCGCCTGAGCCCGCGCAGCGGGTGAGGCCGGGGCGATGCCGGCCAGGCAGCTGAAGCCGGCGCCCGATGACTTGCGCCATCGCCTTGGCTCAACCGCTGAACAGGTACAGCCGGAACCCTGCCGGGGTGGTGAGTTCGAAGCACTCGCCGGTGCCGGCCAGGGTGTCCAGCGCGCCCAGCTGGCGGCAGTGGCCGCCGGCGGCGCCTGCCCGCGCCGCGCAGGCGGCCGCGTCGGCGCGCTGGTAGGCCAGGTGCAGGGTACCGGTAGCCGGCGCCCGCGCGCGGGGATACAGATCGCGCCCGGCCACCTGCTCGTATTCCACCAGTTCCACCCGCCCCAGCCAGTCCTCAGGCTCCCCCAGCACCGCCAGCGCCAGCCCCGCGCCGGCCGGCAGGCCGATGAGTTTCTCGAAGGCCGGGCCGGCGAAGCGGTGCTCGGTGCACACCGCCAGCGCAAGCACCTGCTCGTAGAAGGCCTGCTCGCCGGCAATGTCGGCAACGGTGGTCACCACCGGGCCGATGCCGGCGAAACCGCTGACGCCGAAGTCCATGGCTACCCCGCCCAGTTCCATGATGCCGAGGTTGGTGCCATCCGGCCCGTCGCACTGTGCCTCGCGCACCACCATGCCATCGGCTTCGAAGCTGCTCGGCGGGGCGCGCAACGGCTGGCCGGCGGCGGCGAGCCGGGCCGCGGCGGCGTCGATGTCGGCGCAGTACAGGTCGATGTTCTTCGGGCAGCGGTCGGTGCTGGCGGCGCCCTCGCGCACCGGCGCCGCGGGCCGGGCCAGGCCCGCCAGGTGCAGGCAACCATGCGTGGCGCCGGGCATGCCGAGCAGGTATTGCGGGCCGATGGCAGCGGCTTCAATGCCCCACAGCCGGGCAAGTGCCGGATCGCCGGCCGGGCGCTCGCCGAGCACCGCCAGCGCGAAGCTGCCGGTCCACAGGTCCAGCGCGGCATCCAGGTCGCTGCAGGCGACGGTAACGGCGCGGAAACGGCGTTCAGGCATGGGCGGTGT
>CAYGQN010000339.1:0-4832 GCA_964351795.1 uncultured Gammaproteobacteria bacterium | reverse complement strand
AATACCGCCTCAAGCGCCTGCCACGCACCGCCAAGGAGGCACTGATCGCCCGGCAGCCGACGCTGGCGGTGCTGCGCCGGCAACTGCTGGGGGCGACGCAATCCGGCCCCGCGCGCGCCCTGCCCGTGCCTTGATGGTCGCCCCTCGCCGGCGCGCACCGGGCGCGGCCGCTGCTGGCTGCTACACTTTCGAAGGTGGATGACAGTCCGGCAGGGAATCTCGTCAGGGACCGGCAAATGTTCAAGCTCGATCTTCTCGAGGAGCAATCACTGGTGCGGGTGCGCCACGATCCGGCCTCCACCACCGAGGATCACTACCGCGGGACGGAGGCTGCCATCCAGGCCCTGGCGCAGTCCGGCTTTCGCCGTTTGCTGCTGGATGTGCGTGATGCCGCACCCGTGAACTTCGCCGATCGGCCCGCGCTCGGGGAGTTCGCGGCCAACGCACTGCCCGGCGACCTGCGCCTCGCGGTGCTGGTGAGCCCGGCGGACACGGAACGCCAGCGCGAGGAGCGCTCGGCCCGCAACCTGCTCGTGGGCAAGGGGCTCCCCACCGTGCGCACCTTCACCGATGAAGCCGCGGCCCTGGACTGGCTCTGCACCATCACCAACGATTGATCCACGACAAGCCCGGCCCTCCGGCAGGACTTATCTTCAACGTAACAGCGGACAAACAAGGCGGGGGCCTCGGCCGTGAGTGCCCCGTCTCCGGTTACTGGTGGAGAGGTCATGTTCAGGGTCGCTTACCTTGCCGCGGACAACATCGTCCGCATCGTCTACGAGCATGCCGAAGCGGCAGACTACCTTGCCGGCACGCAGGCGGTGCTTGGCTTGCTGGCGCAGCGTGGCGCCCGTGCGCTGCTGGTCGATGATCGCGACAGTGGGCTGCACGATGGCATGGACCCTGGTCCCGTCGTGCATGAACAGCCGGCGCCTGAACCCGTGGCCGTCGACATGGCGGTGCTGGTCTCCGCTAGCGACGGGACATCTCTGCAGGATACCCATGTTGCCTGTACGCACGCGCGGCTTGCGGGCCTGGACGCCGCGGTCGTGTTCACCGCCGAAGCCGACGCGATGCAATGGCTGCAACGGCGGGCCAGAACGCCCGCAGCCGGGGATGCGAGTGCCACCCCTGCGGCGGCCGCCACTGATGAAGTCCCCGGCGAGTCGGCTGCGAGGAGCATGCCGGAGTGCCCCGCAACCCCGCCTGACAGCTCCGCCCCTGACGAGGCGGCTGCGGAAGACGCCGCCACGCCTGCTTACTGGATGGAGATCATCCGCGAGGGCCGTGTTCTGCGCGTGGTGCACACGTCGTCCTCGCGCGCGGCACATCACTACCGCGCCACGCGCGAGGCGCTGGCGCTGGTCGAGGCGCACGGCCTGCGGGCCGTGCTCGTCGACATCAGCGAGACCGCCCCGGTCGAGGAGGCGGACCGGGTGAGCCTGCTGCCCATGATCAGCACCGAGTTCCCTCCCGAGGTGTGGCTGGCGGTGCTGGTCCGCGATGCCGATGCGTCGCGGTTTGAAAGGGAGCGGGCTTCCCGCAATCGCCTCGTGCGCCATGGCATGCCACACGTGCGCCTGTTCGACAACGAGGCGCAGGCCCTCGCCTGGCTTGACCAGGCCGGGCCCGCGGGGCAGTGTGGCGAAGACCGACTGGTGTCTGCCGCCGATTGAGAACCCGTGATCCGCAACAGCTGGTACGTCGTCGCGCACAGTGACGAGATTGCCCCGGGCGGCCTGCTCGCCCGCACGATACTGGGAGAGCCGGTGGTTCTGTTCCGCCTGCCCGATGGCACGCCCGCCGCCCTGGCCGACCGCTGCCCGCACCGCCTGCTGCCGCTGTCGATGGGGCGTGTGGTCGAGGATGGTCTGCAGTGTGGCTACCACGGCGCCCGCTTCGACGGCAACGGTGCCTGCGTGTGGCGGCCCGGGGGCAGCGGCGAGGCCAGCGTGCGTGCCTGGCCGGTATGCGAGCGCCATGGGTTCCTGTGGCTGTGGCCCGGCGATGCGGCGGCCGCCACCCCGCCCGACCAGCTGCCCGCCTTCCTGGAATACGGCATGCCGCCCTACGACGCGGCCAACGGCCTGCTGGAGGACTTCGCGGCCGATTACCGGCTGCTGGTCGACAATCTTCTCGATGCCGCCCATGCCTCCTACGTGCACGAGTCCACGCTGGGCGCACCCCTGTGGCAGCTGGGCGAGGAGGCCGCGGCCGAGGCCGACACCGATTTCGAATGCGAAGTCGGCGACCGGCATGTGCAGTATCACTACGCCGCCCGCAACACCATCACCGGCCCGGCCTTCGCCGCCGCCTACGCGCGCCACCGCGGCCTGGCCGAGCCCCCGCCGCGGCTGGATATCGACCTCGATGTGCAATGGGCCGCGCCCTCGGTGTTCATCTTCTCTTCGGTCACCCGCGCCCCCGGCGAGGCCCTGGAGGCGGGTATCGGGCTCATCAACATCCATGCGCTGACACCGGCGGGCCCGCGCCGCACGCATTACTTCTTCCGCAATGCCTACCGTTTCCACGCGCCGGACGCCGGTTTCCGGGAGTTCTGGCACGCGGCCGCCACGCGCGCCTTCCACGAGGACAAGCTGGTCATCGAGGCGCAGCAGGCCGCGCTCGGCGACTCGGACGTGTTCGACCACGAAGTCATCTCCTTCCCCGGGGATCGCCTGCAGTTCCAGGGCCGGCATATCCTGCGCCGCCTGGCCGACGGCGAACGCACATGACTGCCCCGGTGGATCCCAGCCCCGAGGTCGTCAATGCCGCCGATGCCGGGCACCTGCCCGGTCTGCTCGGCCTGCGTTGCACGGCCCTGGGCGAGGGCACTTGCACGTACGAACTGACGATCCGCGAGGCGCTGCTGGCCATCAACGGCTTCCTCCACGCCGGCACGGTGGTGACGCTGGCTGATACCACGGCCGGCTGCGGCACGCTGGCCAGCCTGCCCGAGGGCGCCAGCGGCTTCACCACCGTCGAGCTGAAGTGCAACATGCTCGGCACCGCGCGTGAAGGTCGCCTGCTGTGTCATGCCCGTCGCATTCACGCCGGTCGCAGCACGCAGGTGTGGGATTCCACGGTCATCAGCGAGGCCAGCGGCAAGACCATCGCCGAGTTCCGCTGCACGCAGATGATTCTCTACCCGCGCTGAGCCATGGCCGCACCACTGCACTTCTGGTTCGAATTCGCCAGCACCTACTCCTACCTCACCGCCATGCGGATCGAGTCGATGGCCGAGGACCACGGTGTGACGCTGGTCTGGCGGCCGTTCCTGCTCGGCCCGATTTTCGTCGCCCAGGGCTGGAACGATTCCCCGTTCAATCTCTACCCGGCCAAGGGGCGTTACATGTGGCAGGACATGGCGCGGATCTGCGCTGTGCGGGGGCTGGCATTCCGGCAGCCGTCGGTGTTTCCGCGCAACGGGCTGCGCGCGGCCCGCATCGCCTGCCTCAACAGCGGCGCGGCGTGGCTGCCGGCCTTCGTGCGCGCCGTCTACACCGCCAATTTCGCGGCGGACCAGGATATCGCCGATGCGGCCGTGCTGGCCGATTGTCTGGAAGCGGCAGGCACGGCGCCGGCACCTGCCCTCTCGGCGAGCACCACCGATGCGGCGCGGGCCGCGCTGCGCGAGCAGACCGACACCGCCATGGCGATGGGGCTGTTCGGTGCGCCTTCTTTCACCGTCGGCGAGGCGCTGTTCTGGGGCGACGATCGTCTCGACATGGCCTTGCAGGCGGCGCTGGCCGCGCCGGGCTGAGGGCTGTTGTCGCTGGATGCGCGCGCGGCCCGGAGTATGGTGTACTAGGGTGCGCCGCCTGCAGGCCGTGCCCTGCCGTCGCCGCGATGGCAAGGCGCCGCCCGTGGGTATGGACACGCCGTCGGGGCCCGGGGTCTCGGCGGCGGAGCCGCCCGGCTCATGCCTGCCAACCACGAGATACGATGATGAAAAAACTGTTCCTGTACGCCGAGTTCCAGGTGTCGGTCCCGTTCGATCAGATCGACTGGGCCAGTGTGAACACGGCCATGAAGCAGTACGAGGGCCTGCGCTCGAAAACCTGGCTGAGCGGGCTCGGCAACAACAGTGTGGGCGGGTTCTACGAGTTCGATACGCTCGAGCACGCACAGTACTACATCGATAACCTGCTGCTGCCCACGGCACGGCAACTGGGCGGCAACCTGTCGGTGAAGCTGTTCGACGGCGAGGTGACCACCGAGGCCAGTGTCGGCATGGCGTCACCGTTCTATGTTCGCTGAGCGCTCGCGGCTCTGGCTGGCGCGGCTTGCGCTGGCAGGGCTGCTGGCCTGCCTGGCAGGCTGCGAGCGCGTGCCCGAGGGCATCGAGCCGGTCACCGGCTTCGAGTTGCAACGCTACCTTGGCAAGTGGTATGAAATCGCCCGGCTCGATCACGGCTTTGAACGTGGCCTGAGCAATGTCTCCGCCGAGTACGCGCTGCGCGATGATGGCGGTGTCAGCGTGCTCAACCGCGGTTACAACGATGCCGAGGGTGAGTGGGAGGAGGCCGAGGGGCGAGCGTACTTCGTGGATGGCCCGGACAAGGGGCACCTGAAGGTGTCGTTCTTCGGGCCCTTCTACGGCGGCTACGTGGTTTTCCACCTGGACCACGACAACTACGAGTACGCGTTGATCAGCGGGCCCACCCGGTCCTATTTCTGGTTGCTGGCCCGCAGCCCGGAGATGGACCCGGCGTTGCGAACGGCCTTGCTGGAGCGGGCTGCCGAGGCCGGATTCGATACCGATGAGATGATCCTGGTGCGCCATGATGTGCCGCCGCCCTGAGCGCTCCGCCACAACGCCGCCCCCGCTT
>CAYGQN010000338.1:0-4859 GCA_964351795.1 uncultured Gammaproteobacteria bacterium | reverse complement strand
TGCTGGCACGGCTGGAGGACCGCCATTTCCGGGCGCTGGTGAGCGAGGCCGAGGCCAGCAGCAGGAGCAGGCCGAACCCGGCGGCGAGCCGCCGTCGCCAGGCCGAGCGCAGCCGCGGTGCAGCCGGGGCGGCTGCCTGCTCCGTTGCCGGCTGCGTTCCCGTTTCCGCCGGTACCTCCAGCTCCCGCAATCGCTTCGGCTCAGACATGGGCCGGCTCCAGGGGCCGCGGAGCGGGTCCGGCGGCGCGGCCGCTGGCCGGGATGTCGAACAGGGCCTCGGCCACCCGGCCGGCCAGGTGGCCGTGCCGGATGAAGTTGTCGAAGGAGTGGTTGATGCGGGGCACTTCCTCCAGGCGCACGCGCGGCTCCAGCCCGCAGACCTCGGCAGCCATGCGCATGGTGGCAACCCAGTTGCGGGCCCGGGCCAGGCGGGTGCTGCCCTGCTCGGCATTGAGCCGCGGGCCCTGTCGCAGGCGCTCGGTGCCGAGGTCAGCATCCCCGACCATGACCGTCAACGGTACCTGCAGGAAGGCGCGCGGTTCGAACAATACATCCGCCAGGCGCCGGCTGGCGCGGATGCCGGCGGGGTAGGCCACGCGCGTATCGGGCATCGTGTACCAGCCGGCGGCCACGGCGACCGCCCGTGCAACCCGCGCCGGGTGCGCCATGACGTAGCGATGCACGAACTGCGCACCGCCGGAGAAGCCGAACAGGTGCAGGCGCTGCGCGTCGGCGCCGCACAGGCGTGCGGCCTCGGCGACGCAGGCATCCAGCGTCCTGTCGGCCCGCTGGCCACGGCCGGCGCGGCCAAGGCGCTGGTAGTCGGCATGATGGACCTCGTCGAACAGCGGCGCGATCGTGAGCAGGCCGGAGGCTTCACTCACCGACAGCAGCGCGCGCAGGTAGTGCTCCGGCGTGCGCGCAGCGCCATGGATGATCGCCAGTACGCCGTTGCCCGGCTGGTAGCTCTCGGGCAGGTAGAAGAAGTACTGCTGGCTGGGCTGGCCGTGCAGGGTGCGGCGTGTGACCGGTGCCGGCATCGTGGCGGGCAGGCCGGTGAACCGGGACAGCGCTTGCATGGATGTCATGTCCGGGGCCTCCTCAGGCGGTCGCGCGGGTATCGCCGCGCGTCGTGCCATGGTTGCGGGCAACCTGCAGCAGTGCCTGGGCGATGGCCGGCGTGGACAGCTGCTCGCGGTTGAACACATCGATGCCGGTCATGGCCGTTGCCTCGCGACACTGCAGCGGGGCGGCCGACAGCAGGCCGCTGAGGGCGACGATGGGCACGGGGTTGTCGCGCAGCATGTGGTTGGCCGCGCTTGCGCCCATCGCGTCGCGCGCGGCGACGACGATGCCGTCCACGCTGGCGGCAAACGCCGACGAGCGCAGCAGCGCCGCGGTCTCACGCTGGAATACGCCATCGGCAATCTCGATGACGATGGCGTCACTGCCCTTGACGGCGAGGTGGCCGACCAGGGTGCTCAGCGTGCGCTCGATGGTGGCCGGATCGCACAGGTAGGTGGTTGGCAGACCGGCATCGGTGAAATCCACCACCGGCTCGGCACCGGCATCACGCAACAGCCAGGTATCACCACCGGCCCCCGTGCCGGTGACCTTGGCATAACCGGGCTTCATGCCCGCGGCGCGCAGGCCCCGGACCAGGTAGGCCGCGGTCTGGGTCTTGCCGGCGTCCATGGCGGTGCCGAGGACGGCGAACACCGGCGGCGCCTCGGCCGGCAGCTCGCTGCGCGGTGCCAGCGCGAAGTCGCGCAGGTTCAGCACCTGGCCGTTTGCATCGCCCAGCAGGCCGATCGGTGTGATGTGGGTCGGGCCGCGCACGATGCGGTCGTGCCAGCAGGTTGCCCGCGAGGCGATGCCGCCGCCGGCCACCAGGTGGCAGGGGCCGAGGGTATCCGGGATGACCGCCTCGAACTGGTTGCAGGCATAGCGGTTGCCGTAGGCGACCACAATCTCGTCGCCCGGGAACATCTGCCGGCGGCGGCCGTGTACCAGCTGCAGGCCAGCGTGATGGCCGATCACATCCACCCGCGCAAGCACCAGGTCCCCGGCCTCGGGGGCATTGCCGGAGCGCACCAGCGTGCGCGCCTGCTCGTGCGGCACCCGCCGCGTGGTGAATGCCCAGGAGGCCTGGTCGAGGCGCGCCTCGCTGATCGGACGAACTTCGGCGTCGCTGCGCGGCCCGTTGGCAGCGGCGACCAGCCCGAGCATCTCGCTCATCTGCGCGAGATTGCGGGCGAGGACCGGCTGCTCCCCGCCGGTGGCGGCGGGCGCGGGCACGGTGCCGGCCTTGATGCAGGGCTTGAGGGTTCGAGTATTGCGGGGCGCTTGGCTCATTGTGCGGCTCTCCATGGCTTTCGATTGTGGGTATCGATGGTTCTGTGCAGTCGGTGGATGCGTGTCTTGCACCTCGTACAGGGGGAAGACGAACCGCATGGCGGCCTATTCCCACGGCAGCGCGAACCGCGTCACAGAAGCGCGAACAGATGGCGGGTCCGTGAGCCCGTCCTGCCCGGACAGGCCTGCGCACCTTCGCTATACTCGCCAGCCCACAGACACGGAGGTCATGCAGTGACAGGCCAGGGTTATCGATACCAGGCGGCGGCAATCTGCCTTGCCATGATGATGATTGCGGGCGGTACGGGCGCCGAAACCATCGAGTCAACCGCGACGCAGAGCGAGCAGGATGCGTTGCCGGCAACCAGCACGAAGTCGCCGTTCAGCGTGGAACTGACTGCAGGCGTGGAATACGACGATACCCTGGCGGTGCTCGACCTCGACCAGAGCACGACCCAGGACGACGTGCGCCTGCTGCTCGGCGCCGACTTCGGTTACGAGCATGCTTTCAGCGACAGCGTCGAGGCCAATGCCGGCTACAGCTACAGTCGCAGCATCCACGAGGCCTTCTCGGATTTCGACATCGAAACGCACCTGGTCACCGGGGAGCTGAAGAAGGATTTCGGCGCTTTCGATGCCGGGGCGGCGTACCGCTTCGTCAGCACGCAGCTCGGCTCGGACCCGTTCCTGGAGCTGCACCAGTTTGCGCCCTACGTGTCGCGCCTGTTCGGCAAGACCGCTTTCGTCCGGGGCGGGTACACCGCAACGCGCAAGCTGTTCAAGGGGCGCAGCGACCGCGACGCCACCTCCCAGGACGCCGACATCAACGTGTACTGGTTCCTGGACGGGATTCGTCGTTACGTTCGCGTGGGCTACCGTTTCACGGCGGAGAACACCAACGCGGCCCGCTTCGATCATTTCGGCCACACCGCGCGGCTGCGCTTCTCCCAGCGCTTCGACCTGCTTGGGCGCAATGCGGCCTTCAAGGCCGGGCTGCGTTACGAGGAGCGCAACTTCCGTTCGATCACGCCGGCCCTGGGCGAGGAACGCCTGGACCAGCGCCTTTCATTCGACACCTCGCTGGAGGTGGATGTCGCCCGCCACTGGTTCGTGGTCGCGCGCTACCGCCATGGCGACAACTCCTCCAATCTCGCCACCGTGGATTTCAGCGAGAATCGTGTGTCCATGACGATCGGTTATCGGCGCTGAGGGGCGCTCAGGGCCCTGAAGTCCTGCCCGGGGGCTGCGTGATGAGGCCTTCCCCGAAAATCTCGTCCCGGCCCGGTTCCCCGAGGTCGATGATGCGCTCCCGAAGCCTGGCGAGTATGGCCGCCCGGTTGCCATCGTGGCCGCGCAGGCCGGCAACGATGACGCTCACCCGGGGTGCGGCGAAGGAGGTGCCGCTGGAACGCCCGTAAGCGTTGTCCGGCAGGCCGTGCAGGATCTCCACGCCCGGGGCGGCGATGTCCACGTGTGCACCCCGGCCGGCGGCGCGGTAGGCGCGACCCTGCGCGTCGACAGCGGTCACCGCCAGCACGTCCGGCCAGGCCGCCGGGTAGCGCGGGGGCGCCGCCGGGCCATCGTTACCCACGGCGGCAACCACCGGGATCCGCCTGGCCCCAAGTCGTTCCAGGGCACGTTTGACCACGGAATTGTCTGGCCCGGCGAGGCTGAGGTTCAGTACGTCGATGTCCTGCTGCGCCATCCACAACAGGGCTCTCGCCAGGCTCATGCTGGTGGTCGTTACCGCGCCGTCGTCGTCGCGGAAGAATACGCTCGCCGAGACGATCCCGGCACCGGGCGCCAGGCCCTCGAAGCGCGGGCTGCGGCCAGCGATGAGCGTGGCCATCGCCGTGCCATGCGCGCGCGCCGGAGGCTGGCCTGCGCGGGTGAATTCCCGCTGACTGACAGCCACGCCGGCCAGCGCCTCGTGGGCCGTATCGACAGCGCCGTCGAGCAGGCCGATGACCAGCGCCCCGCCCGGGACCGGGGCAGCCGGCGTGGCTGTGCCGGCCAGCGGCGGCAGCCCACTCCGGGTGCCGGTGAACAGGTGGTTGTAGTCCACCCCCGCGGTCGGTAGCAGCGAGCGCAGGAGCACATCGGCGGCTCGGAAAGCCATGCCGGCCGGGCTGCTGAGACGGGCGACCACGGCGTCGGGGCCGTTCGATTCGTCGATCTCAACCAGGCGGAAACCACGCCGGATTGCCGCCCGCAGCTCCGCCATCGGTGCCAGCACGACCCACTCGTCGGCCACGAAGGGGTCGCCACGGCGGTCGATGGCTATGTCGATACGTTCAAGCGCCCGCTCGGCGCCTGCAGCAGTGCGATTGGCATCCGGGCTGCCGGCGCGCCGGCCGTCGTCGTCATCCTCGTTGTCATCCTCCTTCTCGTCGTAGTCCTCGTCGAGGTCGTCGTCGAGGTCGTCGTCGAGGTCGTCGTCGAGGTCGTCGTCCAGGTCGTCCTCCAGGTCGTCCTCCAGGTCGTCCTCCAGGTCGTCCTCCAGG
>CAYGQN010000337.1:0-4859 GCA_964351795.1 uncultured Gammaproteobacteria bacterium | reverse complement strand
GCGGTCTCGTCGAACAGGTTGGTGGCACGCAGGAAGCCGGTCCAGTCCGCGCCGCCCACGCGGCGGGTGTAGCGCAGGTCGATGCCGAGCAGGTCGAAGCCGGCGGTGCTGCTCTCCAGCGCCGCGGTGCTGGCCTGCTTGCCGGTGCGCATGTAATCGAGCTGGGCCGACCACGGGCCCCGGTCCCAGCGCAGGGTCGTGCCGAAACGGTGCGGTGGAATCCGCGGCAGGTCGCCACCGCCGATGAGCCGCGCCCGCACGTAATCCCCCCACAGGCGCAGGTCGAGGTGGCCGCGCGCATCATCGATCAGGTCGAGCACGGTCTCGGCCTCGAAGCCGTAGAACTCGGCATCCGCCTGGCTGTAGTTCACCAGCAGCAGTTCATCGATTTCATCCGCCGGGGCGATGTCGGCCGGGTCGCCGGCGAAGTCCGGTTCGACCCGGTCGGCAATGCCGTCGCCGTTCAGATCATTCTCCTGCAGGAAAATGAAGTCATCGATGCGGTTGTAGAAGGCGTTGACCTGCCAGGTCCAGCGGCCGGCCACGCGGGCGATGGACAGGTCGACGTTGTTGCTGATCTCCTTGTCCAGATCCGCGTTGCCGATTTCGAAGGTGTTGGTGGCCAGGTGCGCGCCGTTTGAGAACAGCTCCTCGATGGAGGGGGCGCGGTTGGCGTGCACGTAGGCAATGCCGACCTGGTGGTCATCCATGAAGCGCCAGCTCGTGCCCACGGACACGTTGAACAGGTCGTGGCGGGTGTCAACGCCGAAGCTGTCCGCCCACTGGTGCTCGTAGCGCGCCCCGGCTTCCAGGTGCCAGTCGCCGATATCGCGCTGTTCCAGGATGAACACGCCGACGGTGTCGAGGTTCGCATCGGGCAGGAAGGTCTCCTCGCCGGTGGATTCGAACTCACGGTCCCGGTACTGCAGCCCGAACGCGCCGCGCCAGCCGCCAAGCGGCGCATGCACCAGCTCCAGCCGGCCCTCCATCTCGCGGTTCTCCAGCAGCGCGGCGACCTCCGCACCCCCTTCGATTTCGGCCAGTTCGTGGTCGTTGTAGGCCCAGCGCAGTTTCGCCCGCTCGATGCCGGGCAGCGGTGCATCCAGCTCGCCCTTCACGTCGAAGCGCAGCTGCTCCTGTTCGATGCGGACGCCTTCCTCGCCTTCCTCCTCGTCGTGATCATCGTGGTCGTCGTCGTGGTCATCGTCGTGCTCCTCCTCGTGGGCATGACTGTGCCCGGGCACGCCGTACTGGTTGTCGGTGGCGCTGATGGCCACGCCGAAGAAGCCGCGTGTCCCGATCCAGGACAGGCCGCCACTGAAGGCCTCGGCATCGCTGTCGCTGTTCTCCAGCGTGCCCTCGCGCACGTCCTCGTCCGGTTCGGCCGGCCCGAAACCGGGAATGTCGATGTCATTGGTGTCGCGTTTCATGGCATCGAAGTGCACGGCCACGTTGCCGATCCCGTGGTCCAGTTCCAGCGCCGTGAGGTAGCCGTCCGAGGCGCTGTCGTAATGCGCATAGGCTTCGCCGCTCAGCCCCTCGGGCAGGCGTTCCGGGATCCGCTCCGAGACCACGTTCACGAAGCCGCCGGTGGCGCCGCTGCCGTACAGCAGCGCGGCCGGGCCGCGGTAGATTTCCACCTGCTCGGCGAAGATGGGTTCCAGGCCCACGGCGTGATCGGGGCTGACGGTGGACACGTCCAGCGTGCCGATGCCGTCCTCGAGCACGCGCACGCGGGCCCCGGACAGGCCGCGGATGATGGGCCGGCCCACACCGGGGCCGAAATCGCTGGAGCTCACGCCGAGTTCGCCGGCCACGGTCTCGCCGATCGAGCGCATGTCGCGGCGGGCCAGGGCCTGTTCATCGAGGATGCCGGTGGGCTGCACGATGTGCTGGCTGGAGCGGTCCAGCGGATCCGCGCTGACGACGATCTCCTCCAGGGTGTGGTGGGCGGCCTCGTCGTGGCCGCTGTGGTCGCCGTCCGCAGCCGCGAGGGGGCTGACGACCTGCAGGCCGATGCCGGCCAGGATGGCCAGGCGCAGATTGTTCATTATTGACTCCTTGCATGCCGCGGGATGGCGGCACGATTCAGCAGGGCAAATGGAAAGGGCTGACTAGCGGAGTACGGTTGGTGGGGCGCGGGCCTGATGCTGCGCGGCGGTGTGTGCGGGGAGTGCAGCAGGCGGCAGGCCGGCGTCATGCGCCTGGCCGCTGAAGACAACGGGTGCAGCCATGCCCGCACCGGGCAGGGAGACCGCGCCGGCGCCGTGACAGACCAGGCAGATGTCCCCGGCTTCGTCCGCATCGTGCACGGCGGCGTGCGCGGGCAGGGCCAGCTGGACCAGCACCAGCAGCAGTGCGACGGCCAGCGCCCACTGGCGGCGCGCGGGCTCGTGGCCGCCCTGTGTCATGGCCTGTTTCATTAGGTTATAATATATCAATTGCGATGGCGCGCAAGCCGGTTGGCGGCGCCCTGTTGACCCAGGTTCATCCAGCCTCGCCGGAATTCCCATGCACGTCTTGCACCTTGTCCTCCAGAGCGCGCTCAAGGCCTGCGGCTGCCGGCCGCGACCACGGTGCGCTTGCCGTGGCTGCACCGCGGTTAGCCACGGCGCAAGGCCGGCTGTCGGTCCGGTGGCGCTGGCAGCGTGCCGCGGCAGCGGTTCGCGTCGGCGATGGGCACCTGCGCCCTTGTTGATCGTGGCGCTGCTGGCCTTCCAGGCTGCCGCGCCCGCGGCGGCGGCCGGTCTCGATGTGGTCGTCGGGATCCCGCCACTGAAGTACCTCGCCGAGCGCATCGGCGGCGAGCAGGTGCGGGTGTCCGTGCTGGCCGACGGCGGCGCGAGCCCCGAGACCTGGGAGCCCGGTGCCCGCGACATCGTCCGGCTTACCGGCGCCGAGCTGTACATCGACCTGCGCCTGCCCTTCGAGCGTACCTGGCTGGCCCGCCTGCTGGCACAGCACCCGGCGCTCGAGCGCGTGGACTGCAGCGGCGATGCCGACGTGCTCGCCGATCCGCACCTGTGGACCAGCCCGCGGCGTGCCATCGGTATCGCCCGCTGCATGAGCGCGGCGATGGCCGCGGCCATGCCGGCCGCGAAGCCGCAATTCCAGGCACGCCTGGCGGCACTGGAGGCGGACCTCGAGCAGCTGGATGCGGAAATCCAGGCCCTCGCCGCCGCCACCCGGCAGCACAGCTTCCTGGTGCACCATGCCTCCTGGGGTTACCTCGCCCACGACTACGGCCTGCAGCAGATTGCCATCGAGCAGGATGGCCACGAGCCCGAGCCGCGGCAGCTGGCGCAGGTCATCGAGCGCGCCCGGGCCGAGGGCCTGCGCGTGGTGTTCACCGAGCGCAACCGTTCCTCGCGCAGTGCGCGGGTCATTGCCGAGTCCCTCGGCGCGCGCATCGAGGACCTGGACCCGCTGGCCGAGGACTACCTGGCCAACCTGCGCACCGTCGCGCGGATGCTGCTGGGCCAGGAGGAGGCCTCGTGAGCGCCGCCATCGAGGTCCACGACGTCAGCTTTTCCTATGGCGGCCCGCTGGTGCTCGAGCACGTGGACCTCGCCATCGAGACCGGCGAGTTCTTCGGCCTGGTGGGGCCCAACGGCGGGGGCAAGTCCACGTTGCTGAAGATCATCCTCGGTCTGCTGCATCCGCAGGCCGGCCGCGTGCAGGTGCTTGGCGCCAGCCCCGAGGCCGCCCGCCGGCGCATTGGCTACTGCGCCCAGCACGTGCGCTTCGCGCGCGAGTTTCCCATCACCGTGGAACAGGTCGTGCTGCTCGGCCGGCTGGGTCGCACACCGCGCTTCGGTGGCTGGAGCCGCGAGGATCGCCGCCGCGCCGGCGCTGCCCTGTCGGCCTGCGAAATCGCGCACCTGGCGCGCCGGCCGCTGGCCAACCTGTCCGGCGGGGAGTTGCAGCGGGTGCTCATCGCGCGGGCGCTGGCCTGCGATCCGGAGCTGCTCATCCTCGATGAATCCACCGCCAACGTGGATCACCATGCCGGGGTGGAGATCTTCGAACTGCTGCGCCGGCTGAGCAGCGCCATGACCATCATCGTGGTCTCGCACGACATCGGCTTCATCTCCTCCTACGTCACCCGCGTGGGCTGCATCAATCGCACCCTGGAGACCCATGCCACCACCGCGCTGACCGCCGGAGTGCTCGAGCGCCTGTACGCGCAGAACCTGGCGGCCATCGACCATGCGCATCACTGACGCCGGCCCGCCACGGCGTCCCGCCGGCAGGCCATGATCGAGTTCTTCGCCGCCATCGGGCAGTACGAGTTCCTGCGCAATGCGCTCATTGCCGGCCTGCTGGCCTCGGTCGGCTGCGGCGTGATGGGCACCTGGGTGGTGGTGCGGCGCATCAGCTATCTCGCCGGGGGCATCGCCCACGCCGTGCTCGGCGGCATGGGGATCGCCTATTTCCTCGGCGCCGCGCCGTTCGCCGGCGCCGCGGTGGCGGCGGTGGTGGCGGCGCTCGTCATCGGCTGGGCCAGCCTCCGGCGCGGCGCCCAGGAGGACATCCTCGTCAGCGCCATCCAGGCCGCCGGCATGTCCATCGGCATCATCTTCATATCCCGCACGCCCGGCTACGCGGCCGACCTTCAAAGCTACCTGTTCGGCAACATCCTGCTGGTGGATCGCCGCTCGCTGCTGCTCATGCTGGGCCTGGACATCGTCGTGGTGGGCTGTGTCGCGGCCCTGTACAAGCAGTTCCTGGCCGTGAGTTTCGACGAGGAATTCGCGCGTCTGCGGGGCCTGTCCACCAGTTTCTATTACCTGCTGCTGTTGTGTATGGTGGCCCTGACGGTGGTGTTGCTGATCCCGGTGGTCGGCGTGGTGCTTATC
>CAYGQN010000336.1:0-4889 GCA_964351795.1 uncultured Gammaproteobacteria bacterium | reverse complement strand
GAGTACCAGCAACACGAGCAGCAGACCGGCGAGCAGCCACCAGCCCGGCGCCGGCGGCCACCAGGAAACCGGTGGCGGCAGGTGGATATCGCGCAGGGGCAGTTGTTCGGGGTTCATGCCCGGACTCAGCGGCCGCGCCGGCCCAGGCCGGCGATCAGGGTGGTCACGGGATCATCGGCCGTGCTCGCCAGCAGGTAGCGCATGCCGGCAGCGCGCGCGGCTTCAGCCACCAGGTCGCAGTGGGCCGCGAACCGCTGCTCGTACTGGCGGGCGCCGGCGGCGTTGCGGGTGTCCAGGACGGTGGAGCGCCGATCATCGGTCACGCGATAACGATCCGGCGGCGGCAGCGCGGCTTCCAGCGGATCGTGGATGTGGATCAGCATGGCGCTGGTATGCCTGGCGATACCGATGAGCTGTTTCGAGGCCGCTGCGTTCAGGCCGCGGAAATCACTCAGAATGAAGACCATGCTGCCCGGGCGGCAGACATTGCGCACCCGGCGCAGGGATTCGGTCAGTGCCTCCGGCCGGAAATCCTGGTCCTGCCAGTTCCGCCAGCTCGGGTGCGAGGTAAGCGTCTCGATGAAATGCAGTACGGCGGCGCGGCCGCGCTGGGGCTGCATCTCACGGTGCGCCACGTCATCGAACAGCAGGCCACCGACGCGGTCGCCGCCGCGGTTGGCGTTCCAGCCGATGAGCGTCGCCAGGTAGGCCGCCACGACGGCCTTGAAGGCGCCGCGGGTGGCGAAGAACATCGGTCGGCGCAGGTCCAGGCACAGCACCACCGGCCGCTCGCGCTCCTCGCGGAACAGCTTGGTGTGCGGCGAGCCCGTGCGCGCGGTGACCTTCCAGTCCAGGGTGCGGATATCGTCGCCCGGCTCGTAGGGCCGGCCCTCGTCGAATTCCATGCCGCGGCCCTTGAAGGCCGACAGGTACGGGCCGCCGCTGCTGGCGCGGCGCGAGCCGGACAGCGGCGGCAGGCCGGCAGCGGCCGGTGCCAGCCGCACCAGTGCCGGGGTACTGACCGTGGCGACGTCGGCGTATCGCCCCTGGCTCATGGCACCGCGACGCGGCGCAGCAGCTCGCTCACGAAGCGGTCGGTATCGATGCCGTCTGCCTGCGCCTCGTAGGTCAGGATGATGCGATGGCGAAGCACGTCCGCGGCGATGGCCTGGACGTCTTCGGGGCCGACATAATCCCGGCCGGCCAGCCAGGCGTGGGCGCGCGCGCAGCGGTCCATGGCAATGGTGGCCCGCGGCGAGGCGCCCCACTGCACCCAGGCGCTGAGATCATCGCCGTAGGCGCCGGCTTCACGCGTGGCGAGCGTGATGGCCAGGATGTACTGCTCCAGCGGATCGGCCATGTGGATCCCGAGCACCTCGCGCCGGGCGGCGAAGAGGGTGTCCTGGCTGATGGGCGTGAACGGCCGTGCCGGGGCGCTGGCCTCGGCATCGGCCAGGGCTTCACGCCGGGCCAGTGCCAGGATGACCTGCTCGTCCCGGGCCGGCGGATAGTCGATTTTCAGTTGCATGAGGAAGCGGTCGAGCTGCGCCTCGGGCAGGGTATAGGTGCCTTCCTGCTCGATGGGGTTCTGCGTGGCCATCACCAGGAACAGGCGCGGCAGCTCGTAGGTGACCCGGCCGATCGTGATCTGGCGCTCGGCCATGGCCTCCAGCAGCGCCGACTGCACCTTGGCCGGTGCGCGGTTGACCTCGTCGGCAAGAATGAGGTTGTAGAACAAGGGGCCGGGCTGGAACTTGAACGTACCATCCTGGGGACGGTAGATTTCCGTGCCCGTGAGGTCCGCCGGCAGCAGGTCGGGGGTGAACTGGATGCGGTGGAAATCCGCCTCCACCCCGGCCCCGAGTACCTTGATGGCGCGGGTCTTGGCCAGGCCCGGCGCGCCTTCCACCAGCAGGTGGCCATCGGCGAGCAGGGCGATGAGCAGGCGGTCGATCAGCGCCTGCTGGCCGATAATCCGCTCGCGGATGTACTCGCGGAGCCTGAAGATCTCGGCCTGTACGGCCGATGATCCGGGGGTCGGGCCGGAAGCTGTTCCGGACGTATCGTTGGCTGGGGTCTCCACCGTCTTCAGTCGTTTCCATGTCATGGGCCGGGGCCCGGGCGGGCAGCGCCGGGGAAGGCGCATTCTAAGTGCATGGTTGGCCGCGAGAAAGCGGCGCCGCGCTACCTGATCGAATCGTAATGATCACGGGGACGTGACAGTAATTGTTGCGCTGCGATAAACTGCGGCGCGGCGAGGTGGCCGGCACCAGGCCATCCGCGACACGGAAAGGCAATGACAATAACGCTCAAGAAGGGCCTTCGCCTCCCGATTGCAGGCGAACCGGAACAGACCATCCACGATGCCGGTGAGGTTGGCCGCGTCGCGGTGCTGGGGTCCGACTACCCCGGCCTGAAACCCACCATGCACGTGGAGGAGGGCGACCGGGTCCGCCTCGGCCAGCCCCTGTTCTCGCACAAGAAACTCCCCGGCGTGCAGTTCACCGCGCCCGGCGCCGGTGTCGTCACCGCCATCAATCGCGGCGCCCGGCGCGTGCTGCGCTCGGTGGTCATCACCCTCGATGGCGACGAGCAGACGCGTTTCGCCGAACACCCCGCTGGCAGCCTCGACCGCCTCGACCGGGCCACGGTCGTGGACCAGCTCACCGGGTCGGGGCTGTGGACCGCACTGCGAACGCGCCCCTTCGCCAAGGTCCCGGACCCGGCCAGCAGCCCTGCGGCCATCTTCGTGACCGCCATGGATACCAACCCGCTGGCGGCGGATCCGGCGGTGATCATCGCCACCGACCCCGATGCCTTCAGCGCCGGCCTGCGCCTGCTGACCCGGCTTACCGACGGCAAGGTCCACGTGTGTGCCGCGCCCGGTGCCGATATCCCGATGCCGGACCACGGCGCACTCACGCTCACGCGCTTCGCCGGGCCGCATCCGGCCGGCCTGCCGGGCACGCACATCCATTTCCTGCACCCGGTGGGGCCGGGCCGCGTGGTGTGGTACCTGAACTACCAGGACGTGATGGCTTTCGGCCGCCTGTTTCTCACCGGGCACATCCACCCCGAGCGCGTCATCGCCCTGGCCGGGCCGCTGGTGGAGCGCCCGCGGCTGCTGCGCACCCGCCTCGGCGCCGACACCGAGGCCCTGGTGGACGGCGAGCTGCCGCACGTGGAGAGCCGCATCATCTCCGGCTCGGTGTTCGGTGGCCGCCAGGCCGCTGGCTTCTCGAGTTTTCTCGGCCGTTACCACCTGCAGCTGAGCGTGCTCCGGGAAGGCCGCGACCGCGAGTTTCTCGGCTGGATCATGCCGGGCCGGCGTAAGTTCTCCGTCACCCGCGTGTTCATCTCCAGCCTGGTGGCCGGTCTGAAGCTGCCGTTCACCACCACCCAGAACGGCAGCCCGCGCGCCATGGTGCCCATCGGCAGCTACGAGGCGGTCATGCCGCTCGATGTCCTGCCCACCCAGCTGCTGCGGGCCCTGCTGGTCAAGGACACCGACGCCGCCCAGGCCCTGGGTTGCCTCGAGCTGGACGAGGAGGACCTGGCGCTGTGCTCGTTCGTGTGTCCGGGCAAGTACGACTTCGGCCCGATACTGCGGGAAAACCTCATCCAGATTGAAAAGGAAGGCTGATGCGCACGCGGCTTCGCAACATGCTCGACCGCCTGCACCCGCAGTTCGCCCGGGGCGGGCCCTACGAGAAGTTCTACGCACTGTACGAGATGGTGGACACCTTCCTGTTCACTCCCTCGGACGTCACCCGCACCGCGCCGCATGTGCGCGACGGCATCGACCTCAAGCGGGTGATGAGCTACGTGGTGGTGGCTACCATCCCCTGTGTGCTCATGGCCCTGTGGAACACCGGCTACCAGGCCAACGCCGCCATGGCGAACATGGGGGTGGACGCGGCCTCGGGCTGGCGCGGCGACATCATGGCGATGCTCGGCGTACCCTACGACGCTGACAGCGTGCTCGCCTGCGCCATCCACGGCGCGCTGTATTTCCTGCCCGTGTACATCACGACACTGGTGGTGGGCGGGCTCTGGGAGGTGCTGTTCGCCGCGATTCGCAACCACGAGGTGAACGAAGGCTTCCTCGTCACCTCCATGCTGTATGCCCTGATCCTGCCGCCGACCATCCCCCTGTGGCAGGTGGGGCTCGGGATCAGTTTCGGCGTGGTGCTGGGCAAGGAAGTGTTCGGCGGCACCGGCAAGAACTTCCTCAACCCGGCGCTCACCGGCCGCGCCTTTCTGTTCTTCGCCTACCCGGCGCAGCTGTCCGGCGACGCGGTGTGGACCGCGGTGGATGGCTTCAGCGGCGCCACGCCGCTCGGTATCGGCGCCCTGACCGGCATGGCCGGCATCGCCGAGAGCGGGGTCACCTGGACCGCGGCCTTCCTGGGCAACATCCAGGGCTCGCTCGGCTCGACATCGACCCTGGCCTGCCTGCTGGGCGCGGTCTTCCTGCTGTACACGCGGGTGGCCTCCTGGCGCATCATCCTCGGCGTGTTCCTCGGCATGGTCGCCACCGCCACGCTGCTGAACATCATCGGCAGCGACACCAACCCCATGTTCGCCATGCCCTGGTACTGGCACCTGGTGCTCGGCGGCTTCGCCTTCGGCATGGTGTTCATGGCCACCGACCCGGTCAGCGCCGCCATGACCAACACCGGCCGCCTCGTCTTCGGCGCCCTCATCGGCTTCATGACCGTGCTCATCCGCGTGGTCAACCCGGCGTTCCCGGAAGGCATCATGCTCGCCATCCTGTTCGCCAACCTGTTCGCGCCGCTCATCGACTGGGCCGTGATGCAGGCCAACATCAAGCGCAGGAGACAACGCCTTGCCGCCTGAAACCCCGAGCGCGACCGCGGGCGGGCCAC
>CAYGQN010000335.1:0-4895 GCA_964351795.1 uncultured Gammaproteobacteria bacterium | reverse complement strand
GGCAGCCCCAGCGCCCTCACCAGTCCTGCAGGCGCTGGGTCTGCGACAGGAAGCCGCGCCGCAGCTGCATGCCTTCCAGCACGTGCTCGCTGTCCGGTTGCGCCACCTCGTCCAGGCACAGCGGCAGCGAGGCACGGGCCTCCTCGAAAAAGCGCTGCCGCCAGGCGTCGGCATCGGCGCCGAGCCAGGCCTGCTCCCACCATTGGACAATGCGCTCGCGTGCATCCAGCAGGCGCTGACTGGTGACCAGGCGATCGCGCTTGTGACGCTGGTTGACGGCACGCGTTGCCGGCAGGAGGTTCCAGAGATCCGAGCACGGCCAGGCTGAGAACGGGAAACAGTGATCGACATCCAGCCGATCGGGCGTGAGCTTCGCCCCCGTCCACACGCAGGACACACCGCCGGGCTCGCCCATGAGCGCCAGCGCCCGCTCGCGACTCAGCCGCGTGTCGCGGTCCGGGTCGAGCCAGCGCAGTGCCCCCGCCAGGCTGTCGTGGTTGAACGCCCGCCCCTGGGACGCGGCATAACGCTGCATCAGGGCGATCCACTCGCTCACCAGCACCGGATCTATCCACACGTTCAGCCGGCACAGTGAGCGCCATACATGCTGTGGGACCAGGAACTCCCCGAAGGCGCGAAGGAAGGGCTCATCGATCACGACGCCGGCGCGCGGCGCACGCAGACGCTGCCGGACAGCGGCAAACACGCCAACCGTGCTGCCCGGGTAGCTGATGTACCGCACGGGCATCTGCGTGATGGTCTTCGCGGCATCGTTCAGGGCCCGCGCGAGTGGCGCGGCCAGCGCATCGAAACGCATCCCCGGTCGCAGGAACACCGGCGGCGCGCGCTCCAGCGCAAAGAAAGCCTCGCCCGCGAAGCTCAGGCCCTCGCCGCCACGCCGGTTGCCCGGCGCCTGCGGCATGTTCGCGGCAAGCAGTGGCTGCATCATGCGCACCCAGAACAGCGCCACCAGGCCAAGCGGCAGGGATACGGCATCCTCGCCGGTGTCGCGGGCCATACCGGGTGCACTGTCGGCGATGCGCGACAGCGTGCGCAGCAAGGCCAGCTTGTAGGTGGACGACTTGTCGTCGCGCAGGATGATGTGTCGCAACAGCGGCAGCGCGCCCTGCTCGTCATCCGGGTACTCGAACACCAGCGTCTGCCAGCGGATGTCATCGCGGCCTTGCAGATCCTCTGTGGCGTCGCTTGCCAGCGCGCGCAGGCCGAAGTCCATCGCCAGGCGCTGCAGTTCCGTTGCCGACACCGTGTGCATGCCGCGGGCGCGATCGGGCGGCCCCAGCCGCAGCGACACCGCGAGCCGGCCGTTCGGTGCCATCAGTGTCACCACCTTGCGAAAGGCCCGGCGACGCTGCTCCGGCGGCACGTGCATCCACACCGCGCTCATGAGAATGAAATCGAACTGCAGGCCGAGGCGATGCACCTGCGCCAGCGCCGGCAGAGCGTCGTCGATGAAGCACACCCGCGGATGCGTCACCCGCTCGCGGGCCTGCCCGCGCATCCCCGCCGACGGCTCCACCGCGATGACCTCGTGACCCCGCCAGGCGAACCAGGCAGCGTCGCGGCCGGAGCCGGCACCGATGTCCAGCACATGGGCCGGCGCTTCCGGCAGGTGCGGCAACAGTGCACGGTGCACCTGCTCGAACGGCAGGGCGTCGTAGCGTGCCGCGAACAGGCGCGCATCGTCGTCGTAGGGGTTGTCGCCGGCAGTCATGGTCAGGTCAGCGCCTTTGCCGTGCCAGTGCGTTCACACCTCGCAATTGGGCGATGAAACAGAGCATTTCCCCCATTCCCGCGCCCGCGGCAACGGATCCCGAACTGTTCAAAGCGCCGCCCCCTTAGGGGCGACTTCAGTCGCCCGGGGCACGGCGCAGGCCAGCCCCCGGTGTTGCCGTGCCCGCAGGGTAAGGCTGTGCCACGCGCGGCTGAAGCCGCGCCTGCAACAGCCCATGGCAGGGCCCATGTCAGGCGCGGGTGCCGCCCTGCCTTCGCCTCGGGCCGTGCCGAGCGCCGCTGCGGCGTCGGATTCCGGCCTGCGCACAGCGCCGACCCCGCAGGGGCGATTTCAGTCGCCCATGGCACTGGTGCCGGTCAGCGGCCGCGGAACTGCGGCTCACGACGCTCGCGCAGGGCGGCCAGGCCCTCGCGCTGGTCTTCGCTCAGGAAGCAGGCGAGCGCGGCCTCGGCCTCCAGGGCCGCCGCGGCCTCGGCGTCGGGCAGGCCGGCAGCGCGCTCGAAGCAGCGCTTCACCTCGGCCAGGGCGAGCGGTGCACGGCTGGCCAGCCGGCCGGCCCATTCGTTCACCAGCGCCTCCAGTCCGGCATCGCCGGCCACCGCGTGCACCAGCCCGATGTCGAGCGCGCGCGCGGCCGGCAACAACTCCCCCAGCATGGCAATCTCCCTGGCGCGGGCCTCGCCCAGCAAGCGGCTCAGCAGGAAGGTGGCGCCGTTGGTCATGGGCTGGCCCATGCCCACCTCCAGCGAGCCCAGCATGATGTCCGCAGCCGCCAGGCGGAAGTCGCACTGCAGCGCCAGCTCGAAGCCCCCGCCCACGGCGATCCCGTTCAGCGCGGCAATGCTCGGCTTGGGAAAGCGGCGCAGGCGCGGGAAGCTCTCGCGCATGGCGCCGAGCATCTCCACGAACCAGTCGGTGCCACCGCGCTCCATGTGCTTGACGTCGGCGCCGGCACAGAAGCCGCGGCCGGCGCCGGTGATGATCAGCACACGCACCGCCGGATCATCGCCCGCGTCGATCAGCAGCCGGTCGAACGCGCGCAGCAGGGCCGGTGTCAGCGCGTTCAGGGCGCCGGGCCGGTTCAAGGTGACGCGGGCCAGCCCGCCGGCCTTGTCGTAGATGAGTTCATCGGAATGCACGGTCGCAGCCTCCATGGAATATCATTGGGGCCACCCGCCATCGCGCGCAGCCAACGGAACCAGCCCCCGAGGATGGTAGCTCACCGCCGCCCGGTCCGCCCGCGACGCGACGCCGCCGCCCCGTCGCTGGAGCAGCGCGTGCAACCCTCACAGGCGCGCGCCCGGCAAACCCTGGACAACGTGCTGGAGATCACCGCGCAACTGCTCGACGAGGTGGGGATCGATGCCCTCACCACCAACCTGGTCGCGCGGCGCGCCGGGATCCCGGTGCGGTCCGTGTACCGCTACTTTCCCAACAAGTACGCCATCGTGGCAGCGCTGTGGAAACGCATGCTCGGCGAGTGGGATGCCTGGCTGGAGCCCGGCCTTGCGCGCATCGGCACGGCCGGCACGCCCTGGCTGCCGGTGCTGGACGACATGTACCGCGCCTATGCCCGCTGGCTGTCGCGGCGGCGCGGCGCCTGGGTGGTCAGGCGCGCCCTGCAGGCCGTGCCGGAGCTGGGGGAGCTCACCGCCGCGGGTGACAAGTTGTTCGCCGAGCGCTTCGCCGCGGCGCTGCAGCGGCGCGGGGTGGCGCTGCCCCTGGCGCAGCTGCGCGTGATCAGCACCGTGCTGGTCACCGCCGCCAACGGCGTGCTGCACGCAGACCTGGCGCGCTACGGTCGCGTCCGGCGCGAGTCCTTCAGCGAGCTCATGGTGCTCAGCGAGCGCTACCTGGCGCCCAGCCTGGCCGCGGCAACCAAGGGCTGAGGCGCGCCCCCGGGCAGTGCATCGCCGCGCACCAAAAGGGGAGCTTGCGCTACTTTTTCAGGGCGGTTAGCTTAAGTCTCGGGTGGCGGGCTGCGCCGCCGTGGCTGTGCGGGAGCGGGAGGCTGGCCATGCACCTGATGGGCGTCGACGTGGGCGGCACCTTCGTGGACTTCGTGCTGTTCGATGCCGCCACGGGCCGCAGCGAAGTGCTGAAGACCAGCCGCGGGCTGGATCTCGCCACCACGATGGTGGAGGGCATCCTGGCGCTGACCGCGCGCATGGGCTGCGCCCCCGGCGACATCGACCTCATCATCCACGGCACTACCGTTGCAACCAATGCCCTGCTGGAGCATGCCGGCGCGCCAACCGGCATGCTCACCACGGCGGGCTTCCGCGACATCATCCACATCGGCCGGCACGAGCGGCCGCTGAATTATTCCATCCAGGTCGACATCCCCTGGCAGTCGCGGCCGCTGGTGCGACGCCGGTTCCGCCTGCCGGTGCCCGAGCGCCTGGCGCCCCCGGACGGATCGGTGCTCATACCGCTGGACGAGGAGGCCGTTCGCGCCGCCACGCTGCGGCTGGTGGACGAGGGTGTCACTTCGGTGGCCATCTGTTTCCTGTTCTCCTACCTGAACGACGCCCACGAGCGCCGCGCCGCCGAGATCGTCCGCGAGGTCGCCCCGCAGTTGTACGTGTGCACTTCCGCCGAGGTCATCCCCCAGTTCCGCGAATTCGAGCGCTTCACCACCACGGCCATCAATGCCTTCGTCGGCCCGGCGGTGCGGGATTACCTGCAGGGCCTGGCGACCGCGCTGGCAAGCCATGGCATCCACGCGCCCCTGCATGTCATGCAGTCCAACGGCGGCACGGCCACGGTAGCGGCGGCCATCCGCCGCCCGGTCACGCTGCTGTTGTCCGGGCCGGTGGGCGGCGTCATGGGGGGCATCTGGACAGCCCCGCCCGGCACGCCGCGGCTGGCAACGCTGGATGTGGGCGGCACCAGCGCCGATATCGGCATCGTCACGGAAAGCGGGCTGACCGAGGCGCGTTCTCGCGATACCTGGATTGCCGGCTATCCCCTGGCGGTGCCCATCATCGACATCGAGACCATCGGCGCCGGCGGCGGCAGCATCGCGCACGTGGATTCGGCCGGTGCCCTGCACGTCGGCCCGCGCAGTGCCGGGGCGCATCCGGGCCCGGCAGCCTACGGCCGCGGCGGCCGCGAGCCGCCCGTCCCCGACGCCAACGTG
>CAYGQN010000334.1:0-4907 GCA_964351795.1 uncultured Gammaproteobacteria bacterium | reverse complement strand
GCAGGGCCGGATGGCTGAGCACGGTCATGGTCGGCAGGGCCTGGGTGGCGGCGGCGGCGGCGACGCCGGCGACTTCAACGACGACATCCCGTTCTGATCCCGCGCGGCCGGGGCGCCTGTCATCAGGCACCCTGCCGGCTGCGCAGCTCCTGTTCGAGTTCATGGCGGGTGCGTCGACGACCGGCGCGCGGCTCGCGCACGCCCAGGCGGTCCCACAATGATTGCCGCAGAGGCGCTGGCAGCACGTTCTCCAGGTACTCCAGTGCCGTCCCGCGCAGGGCACGATCCCGGCTGACCACCGCCTGCAGCGCCAGGTTGATCGCATCGGCATCGAGCACCAGCGCCAGCAGGCAGAACACGTGCTCCAGGCTCAGGTCGTGTTCGGGCTCACCCTCGGACAGGGCCACCGCCTCCTCGCGCAGTTTCTGGCGTGAGCGCCAGGCGGCATCGCTGATGTCGGTTTCCCGCAGCACGATATCGAACACGCGCTCGGCCGGCACGGACAGGGTATGGCTGCGGTTCAGCATCCGCTTGAGTGCCCGCGCGCAGGCATAGCGCACCAGGAACACCGGGTCATCCAGGCCGTCGGTCAGCGCCTGCACGGTCCTCGGCGAATGATGCACCTCCATCACGCTCGGCAGGCGCTGCCGGACGCCGGGCGGGGTATCCGGGTCGAGCAGCGCGTCGGTGAGCTGGCCGATGATGCGCGGTACCAGCCAGCGCAATTCGAGCCGCGCCTCGTCGGCGATGGCCGGGTCGTCCAGCACCGCGACCACGTGCGCGGTCAACGAGCGGTCGAAATGCGGGCTGCGCAAGGCGGCGCGGATGCGTTCGCGATCACCGGAGGTGAGGTCCGCGACCAGCGGCACCAGCGGGTTGGCATTGCCTGCGGCCGGATCGATGGCCGTGCCTGCACGCTGCTCGGCCAGGCGTTGCTCCAGCATGCGCCGCTCGGCGTCCGGGCTGAGCTCGGCGAGAATACGCTGGGTGGTCGCATCCTGGGCCTCGCCCGCGCGCATCGACACCACGCCACTGGCGAGGTTGGCCGCCAGCTGGCCCACGTAGCCGGCATGCAGCCGCCAGACCACCAGCAGGGCCATCAGGGCGCACACCAGGGCCAGGCTCAGGACCAGCCAGGCAGGCGGTGCGGCGATGACGGCCAGCAAGGCGATCAGCGCACCGCCCCCGGCCAGGTCGCCGAGCCGGTTCGAGGCCACATCGATGATGGCCTTGGTCGGGCGTTTGTCGGCGGGCGTAACCGGCGTGTAGAGCAGTTCGAATCCGGCGCGGAAGAACGAGTTGGCGAACACGCCCTCGGCCCCGCGCAGCAGCACCACCGAGGCAAGCCGTGGCACCAGCACAGCCACCGCGCCGCCGATCAGGACGCTCACCGGCAGTACCAGCATGGTCCCGGCGATGCCGAAGCGGCGCAGCATGCGTGCACCCACCAGTGACTGGATGGCGAAGGTCAGCAGGCCGACCACCGCGTAGAAGCTGGCGAAGAAGGCCACCAGGTCCTCGCCCTTGCCAATGGCCGCCGCCGCTTCGGACTTGAACACGTAATCGAGCAGCGCGGCCGTGGCGGCAACCAGCACCATCAACAGGCCCATGCTGCGCAGGTAGCCGGAGGCGGCCAGCACCTTGAAGCCCGAGCGCACATCCAGTTCCTCGCCGGCGCCGGGGCGCGGACCACCACCGGACGCCACCAGCCACACCCCGATCGCGCAGCCGGCGTGCAACAGGCCCAGTACCACCAGCATGGCGCGGATCCCGAGCAGGTCGGTGGTCCGCTCGGCCAGCACCCCGCCCAGCACCCCGCCGAGTGTCGCCGCCGCAGCCACGCGCGCGATGGTGCGCTTGGCCGAGTGCGGGTCGAAACGCTCGTTCAGCACCGACCAGAAGCCGCTGATGAGCAGGGCCCCGAAAATACTCATGTGCAGGTACAGGATCGCCGCGGTGGCGTTGGGCATGACGTTGAACAGCAGCCACTCGCCCACGAACATCAGCGCACTGAGCGCGAACACCCCCGGCACCAGCCGCGACGGGCCCAGCCCGGCGAGCAGACGCGACATCGCCAGCACCCCGAGCATGGACAACAGCGCCGAGATGACGACCACGCGCGGCAGCTCGGTCACGTCGAAGTAGGACAGGAACAGCCCGTCGCGGGTCGCCTTGCCGGCCACCTGGTGGGCAATGATGACCGTGGCCGTCAGTACCGCGATGTTCGCGGCCCGCGCGTCCCGGGCGGAAACGTTGTCGGCTGTCACCGCGCCAGTCTACACCGCCGCGGCCTCAGGCCGGCGCAGGCGCGGCCTGCAGAACGTTCGCGTACTGCTCGCGCAACCGCCACAGCAGGACCAGCCAGGCCGCGGCCACCGTCATGGTCAGGGCCGTCAGCACCGACAGGCCCTCGAAGACCGGCAGCCACTGGGTGAGCACGATGATGAGCGCGGCCCCGGCCACCTTGAACAGGCGATAGCCGAACATGTCGATCCAGGCCTTGGCCTGGTAGGTCAGCACCGGGTCCACCGGAATGTACAGCAGTTCCTTGGAGGCCCGGTTGATGGAATAGGACAGGCCGCGGTCGGCAATCTTGAAGGCCGACGCCGCCACCAGGCCCTGCTGCGCCAGGAAGCCGCCGCCGGCCGCCATCACTGCCAGCGGCTGGGCGAACAGGCCGGCCATGGTACCGAGAAAGCGGTGGACCATCGGTGTGATCAACAGGTTCACGCCGATGGAGAACAGGCCGAGCACGGAGAAGAACTGGCCGAGGTAGGCCGTGCGTTGGTCCAGCTGCGTGTAGGCGGCCTCCACGGTCTTGATGAACTGGAACTCGATCAGCGATTCACACAGCTGTGCGCACAGCAGCACGGCGGCGATCATGCGCAGGTAGGGGCTTGCCGCCAGTGCCCGCCAGCCTCGCGTCGAGGCAGGCCCGCCCGGCACCGCGCCGCCGGGGCGGGCACCGTGATCGTAGGCGCCGGTCAGGGCGATGACCTGGCTCAGCAGGATCACCAGCACGAGGATGCCGGCACAGACCAGCAACAGATCGATGGTGGTCATGCTGGTGGCGTTCAGCAGCGAGGCACTCATGGCCCCGCCGGTCACACCCCCGACCAGACCGCCGGCAGCGATGAAACCGTACCAGCGTCGGCCGGCATCGGTGCTGTAGACAGTGTTGGCCAGGCTCCAGAACTGCTCCACCAGCACAACGCTGAAGATGTCCACGAACACGTAGAACACCACGGCGGCAGCCGGCACCGGGTCAGCCAGCCAGGCATGAAAACCCACCAGTGCCAGCAGGAAGACCAGGCAGGAACCCTGGACCAGGCGCAGCCGCGACACGCGCTCCACCAGTCGCTCGTAGGGCACCATGAGCAATCCGAGGACCACCGCCGTGGTTATCCAGATCCACGGGAACTGGTCGGCCCCCAGGTACTGCACAATCAGCGAGCGGCTGGCCGGCTTGATGTGGTAGTAACCCAGGATAATCAGGAAAAAGTTCAGAAACAGGGCGATAGCGCGAATGATCTCGGCGCGCGGCAGGGCCCTGCTGGGTAACGGACTTGTCATTTTTGCATTGCAGCGGCCGCAGCGTCGGTGCTAGATTGCCGTCTTCTGTCCGTCCTAGAACGGGGCACAGAGTACGTGCAAATCGTTACACCCTCCAGATGGTCCAGCCTGTTAGCGGCAATTGTCGCGATGTTTTACATCGTCGGGACCCCGGTTCTGGCCGACGGCAGCGACCGGTTTCCATCGCTTCGCGAGAGCCATGACGCCGGCCTGCAACGAGGGCTGGAGAACACGCTCCGGCGCCTGGGGCTGTGGCGGGCGGTCACCCGCGACGAACTCGCGGTCAGCCTGGTGGATATCACCGACCTCAGCCAGCCGCGCGTCGCCGAGGTCAACGGCGATTCGATGTACTACGCCGCCAGCCTGCCCAAGATTGCCATCCTGCTGGGCGCCTTCGTCTCCATCGACCGCGGCGAGATGAAACTTGACCGTGAGACGCGCCAGTCACTCACCGAAATGATCCGGGTGTCCTCCAATGTCGAGGCGACGCGAATGCTCAACCGGGTCGGCCGCGGCAAACTGCTGCGCATCCTGCAGTCCGAGCGCTTCCGCCTGTACGATCCGCTGGTCGGCGGCGGGCTCTGGGTGGGCAAGGAATACGGCAAATCGCCGGCCTACCACCGTGATCCGCTGCACAATCTATCCCATGGCGCCACCGCCATGCAGGCGGCGCGCTTCTACTACCTGCTGGAAACCGGCCAGCTCTGCAGCCGCCGGCTGACCACGGAAATGAAGGCCATGCTGGGCAACCCAGGAATCGCCCACAAGTTCGTGAAAGGTCTGGCGCAGCGCCCGGCGGCCCGCATCTGGCGCAAGTCCGGCAGCTGGCAGCACTGGCACAGTGACAGCGCCATCGTCGAGTCCGGCGGACGCAAGTTCATCGTGGTCGCGCTGGCGCAGAATGCCCGCGGCGGCACCTGGCTGGCCGACATGATCACCCCCCTGCACGACCTGGTGGTACCGGCGCGGCAAATCGCCGCCGCACCGCACTGATACCGCACCTGTTCCCCGGGACTCCCCGTCCGGGCTCACCCTGGTAACTGTCCACAATCCGACCGGCAACGATCCGCCCCGCGGTCGGCCGCTGGCGGGCCAGGGGGCACACGAACCACCAGAAACCGCTTGCCTTGCCCGCCGGCGCCGATGCCCGGGCCCCCGAATGCATGCCTATCGGTCTTCGGTGGGCTCCCGGATGTCGGCGGGTACGGCTTGCGGCCCGGCTTCCCCGGCGCCCGGCGCGACGGCCGCATCATCGTCGGCGGCCTCGATGGCGCGCGCGGCGGCGGCGGCGCGCTCGGCCCGTAACGCATCGGCGTGGTAACGCTCGATCAGGC
>CAYGQN010000333.1:281-4917 GCA_964351795.1 uncultured Gammaproteobacteria bacterium | reverse complement strand
CCGTAGGAGCGGCTTCAGCCGCGAATGTCTCCGCGCATCTATGCCTCGCCGGTGCGGCTTCAGCCGCACGGGGCACACCCCCGGATCGCGGAACCACGGGCGGGGCGCGAAGCTCGGATCCCGCCCGCGCTGACGAATGAAGATTTGATTGAATGTTCACAGGGCAGCCCCTAGACTCCCGTAATGGAAGCGTTCCGGGGGGAACAGCCGGGCACAGAAGCCGGCCGCCGTATTCTTGAAGCCGCCGAAGCACGCTACCGGTTTTTCGGTTATCGCAAAACCACCATGGCCGACATTGCCGGGGACCTCGGCATGTCACCGGCCAACCTCTACCGTTTCTTCCCCAGCAAGCAGGCCCTAGCCGCCGAAGTCGTGCACGAATGGCTGCAACGCCGTCATGCGGCCGTGGACCGCTCGGTGGCCGCGGCACCCGCCGACACGCGTGAACGGATGCATGCAATGGTGCTCGAAATGCTGGAGCAGACCCATCGCGCCTGCGTGGAACAGCCCCGCGCCACGGAACTGGTGGAAACCATCACCGCCAACCCCGCCTATCGAAAGATCGTACTGGCCGTGAACCAGGCCGAGCAGGCCATCATCGCCCGGATCCTGCTGCGCGACCCGCGCGCATCCGTGCGCCGGCAGGCGGTGGAACTCAGCAGGCAGGTCCACGCGGCCCTGGCCATGTTCAGGAACCCCGTGTTCATGCCCTATTACTCGCTCCCGGAACTGCGCCAGCGCGCCCGCCAGGTTATGGAGCTGCTGCTGGACGGGCTGGGCCCGCACAGCGGTGAGCCCGGATGATGGGCCCGCCCGGCCTCAAGGCACCGCAGCTGTCCGAGCTGCTGCTGCGCCACCCGGTGCTGGTGCTCGTGCTCACCCTGGGCATCATTGCCCTGGGTATCAGCGGCCTGCGGTCGGTCAGTGTCGAATCGAGCTATCGCATCTATTTCGACGAGGACAACCCGGAATTGCTGGCGCTGGAGTCCATGGAGCGGCGGTTTGTGAAAAACCGCTTTGCATTCATGGTCATCGCCCCGAAAGAAGGGGACATTTTCAATCCGGAAACCCTCAGGATCATCGCCGAGGCCACGGAGCGGGCCTGGCAGATCCCACGCGTGAGCCGGGTGGACTCGCTCAGCAATTACCAGTGGAGCGAGGCCGTTGACGGGGATTTCATCATCGCCGACCTGTACTCCGTGGAAGACGGGCTGACGCCCGAAGCAATCGAGCGGGTACGCGCGGTCGCGCTCGGCGAGCCACGCCTGCTGGAATCCCTGGTTGCAGCGGATGGCACCGCTACCGGCATCAACATGCAGATGACGCTGCCGGACGGGAAAACGCGCGAGGAAATAAGCCTTATTGCCGACAAATGCCGTGATTTAGCCTCTGAATTCCGGAGTTTGCACCCGGATCATGAATTCAGGCTTACCGGTCAGATATTCCTTGACCAGGCCCTGCCCGAGGCCACGCTGGGCGACATCGCCGTGCTGTACCCGATGGCCATCGTGCTGATGATGGCAGCCCTGGGCGGGTTGCTGAACTCCCTGGCCCTGACGCTGGTGACGCTGGTGATGATCATCGTGTCCATCGTCGCCACCATCGGCTTCGGCGCCCTGGCCGGCATTGCCCTCAGCCCGCCTGCCGTGCAGGCCCCGGTGATGATCCTGTGCATGGCCATCGCCAACAGCGTGCACCTGCTCGAGGCCTTTGTGCACGGCATCGGCGAGGGGCTGAGCCGCCGTGCCGCCGTCGCGGAGAGCCTGCGCATCAACCTGCAACCGGTGGCCCTCGCCAACATCACCACCGCCATCGGCTTTCTCAGCCTCAACCTCTCGGAAGTGCCGCCGTTCCGGGACCTGGGCAACCTGGTGGCCATCGGTGTGGCCCTGTCGGGCCTGCTGAGCCTCACGCTGCTGCCAACCCTGCTGTGCCTGCTGCCCATCCGCGTGCGGGCGAGGGCAGGGGACCACACCGGTATGGCGAGGCTGGGCGCCCTCGTGGTGCGTCACCATCGGCGCCTGCTCGTCGGGGGCTCCGTGCTGGTGGCCATCGCCGTGCTGTTCATCCCGCGCAACGAACTGAACGACGTGTACAGCCACTGGTTCGACGAGACCTTCCAGTTCCGGCGCGACACGGATTTCATGGAGGAGCGGCTGACCGGCCTGTACGCCATCGACTACGTGCTCGATGCCGGGGAAGCGGGCGGGGTGGCCGATCCGGCGTTCCTCGATGCGGTGGACCGCTTCAGCCAGTGGCTGCGGCAGCGGCCGGAAATCCGCTCGGTGAGCACCATCACGGACACCCTGCGGCATGTGAACATGGTCATCAACGATGGTGACGAAGCCTTCTACCGGGTGCCGCAGAGCCGGGAACTGGCGGCGCAGTACCTGTTACTTTACGAGATGTCTTTGCCCTATGGGCTTGATTTAAATAATGAACTGAATGTCGACAAGTCCGCCATCCGGCTCGTGGCCCGCGCCAACAGCATGGCCACCAGCGAAATGCTGGCGCTGGAGCGCGACATCCAGGAATGGCTGCGTACCGAGGCCCCGGCGATTGCCTCCGGCGGCGGCACGGGCACCGCGCTGATGTTCTCGCACATCGGTGAGCGCAACATCCGCAGCATGCTGGCAGCGACCACCCTGGCACTGGTGCTCATCTCCGCGCTGCTGATGCTCGCTTTCCGCTCGCTGCGCTTCGGGCTGCTGAGCCTGGTCCCCAACCTCGTCCCGGCCGCGACCGCGTTCGGGCTGTGGGGACTGTTCGTCGGCGAAGTGGGCCTGGGGCTGTCAATCGTCACCGGGATCACGCTCGGAATCGTGGTGGACGACACGGTGCACTTCATGAGCAAGTACCTGCGCGCCCGCCGCGAACGCGGCCTGGCGGCGACCGAAGCGGTGCACTACGCCTTCCGCACCGTGGGGCGGGCGATGTTCGTGACATCCGTGGTGCTGGTGGTCGGCTTTCTGGTGGTGGCCACCTCGCACTACCAGGTGAACGCCCAGCTGGGCCTGCTCACCGCGCTGGTGGTTGGCCTGGCGCTGCTGGCGGACTTCCTGCTGCTGCCGGGCCTGTTGATCCGCATGGATACCGGGTCCGCGCCGGAGCAGGGCGCTGACCCCACTTCACAAAGCACTTGAAGTATTTTTTGAAATCAATATATTTCAAGATATTAAGTACTATATCTAAAGTATATTCTAGGTTTTGCACGCTGATCCGGCAGGCACTCATGGCATCCAGCTCACCGCTTGAGGTCGGCCCCCTGGGCGCCCGCCTGTGCGTGATGCTGTTTGTCAGTGTTGTCCTGGGTGCGCGGCCGGCGGGCGCCGAGGGCTGGGAGTTATCCGGCCATGCGGCACTGGAGTGGCGCTGGTTTCCCCGCAGCGAGGCCCTGGCCGTCCAGCACGGCGACAACCACAGCCTGGTGCTGGAGCCGGAATTCGTCCGCAGCCGCGATTACGGCCGGGACACCCTGGTGTTCGTGCCGCACCTTCGCCTGGACCAGGGCGATGGCGCCCGCAGCTACCTGGATATCCGTGAGGCCGCCTGGCTGCGCGCCAGCGGCAACTGGGAGCTGCGTGCCGGGATCCGCAAGGTGTTCTGGGGCGTCACCGAGTCCCAGCACCTGGTGGATGTCATCAACCAGACGGATTTCACCGAGAACATCGATGCCGAGGACAAACTCGGCCAGCCGATGGTGAATATCGCCTGGGTCGGGGCCGCCGGGACGCTGGACGTGTTCTGGCTGCCGTATTTCCGCGAGCGACGCTTCCCGAGCGAAGCCGGGCGGGTGCGTTTCGCCATTCCGATAGCCACCGACCTTGCCAGCTTCGATTCCGGAGCCCGCAACACCCATCAGGACGTCGCCGTGCGCTGGAGCGGCGTCATCGGCAATGCGGATATCGGCGTGGCGCATTTTTACGGTACCAGCCGCGAGCCACGCTTCCTGCCAACGCGTACCGGCAGTGGCCGCCTGGTGCTGCGCCCGCATTACGACATCGTCCACCAGAGCAGCCTGGACTTCCAGTACACCGCCGGTGACACGCTGTGGAAGCTGGAGGCCCTCCGGCGCTCCGGCTGGGGCGAGACCTTTCTGGCCCTGACCGGGGGCTTCGAGCATACCCGGGTGGGCGTGTTCGGCACGGCGGTGGATGTCGGGGTACTGGCCGAGTACCTGTGGGACGAGCGCAATAACCGGGCCATCGTGCCGTTCGCCGATGACATCTTCGCCGGCCTGCGAATCAGCCTGAACGACATGCAGAGCACACGGGTGCTCACCGGTGCCATCGTGGATCGGCGTCGCGGCGACTGGCTGTACACCCTGGAGGCGAGCCGGCGCCTGACCGACCATTGGACCGTGGAAGTTGAAGCCCGCGTGTTCGCCGGCGCCGCCCGCGGCGAGCTGCTCTGGAACCTGCGCCGCGACGACTACCTGCAAATCGAGCTCGTCCGCCACTTCTGACGCCGCGCCGGCGCCTGCTGCGGCGCGAGGGCCGATGCCTGCGTGCCCGCCAGCAACGCGCGGGCAGGCATTCGCGGAAATCCAGGTTCGCCTTGCTGTCGCCCCAATCCGGGACGGCTGAATCCGGACCCCATGAATCCGGCCGGACCCCAATCCGGGACAGGCATCTAC
>CAYGQN010000333.1:0-271 GCA_964351795.1 uncultured Gammaproteobacteria bacterium | reverse complement strand
CCACTTCTGCCCGCGCCGGTCGAGCCGGGCCACCCGGCCAAGTCGCCCGGGACCTGCACCCGGTCCGGCACCCCAGCCCGAGCCAGGCACAGCCCCAGTCCGGGCCAGGCACAGCCCAATCCAGCAGCCACCCAATCCGGGAGAACCACCCAATCCGGGACAGGCATCGAACACCCAATCCGGGACAGGCATCGAATGGCCCCGAAGCCCAGCCCAATCCGGGACAGGCATGCATTCCCCGGAGGCCAATCCAGCGAGGCCAATCCAGGAC
>CAYGQN010000332.1:0-4929 GCA_964351795.1 uncultured Gammaproteobacteria bacterium | reverse complement strand
GCTGAAGCCGCTCCTACGGGAGGTGGACCGGGCGCTGCGGGGTGCCGTTGGGGACGGCGGGGCTGCCCGGCGTCAGGGGACGGGGGCGTTGATGATGACGTCGACCTGCGCGGTGTCGCCGGGCGACAGCGGCCCGGCCTGCCCCTGCAGATCGCCGCTGGCAGGCATGGCGGAGCCGGTCCTGGACACGCGCGCGATCACCTCAACCTCGTCGAAAGCCGACAGACGCATGCCCGGCGCCATGGCGGTGCTGTCGTCGAGGCGCACGGTCAGCGGCAGTGCCGCGACGTTGGTCCTGACAATGGCCAGTGGCATGCGCGGGCCCGAGACCGCCCGCGCGAACACGAACACGGTGTCGTCCGGGTTCGCCGCGGCGGCGACGGCCGGATCCAGGCGCACGCGCACGTCGATGCCGGCGCCCGCGCCGTCTTCGGCCGCACTAGCCGCGATGCCCGGCGCCAACTGGCGCGGAGCGGCGCCAAGTGCCGGCACAGCGGCGGCATCCGCACCCGGCACCCCTGCGTCGGGGCCCGTACCGGCCGGCATGGCCGCACGCCCGTCTCCGGCGACAGGCGCAGGCACAGCGGCGGCGGCCGCACCCGGTCTCCCGGCAGCGCCGGGCGCGCGCGCGGCCGCAGAGGCATTCGTACCGGGAGCCGTGCCTGCGGGTGGCGTCGCGCCCGCCGCCCCGGGCAGGCCTGCCAGGCGCTGGCGCAGCACACCGGCCTCGGGACTGCCCTCGGGCAACTGCCGCAGCAGACGCTGCCAGTGCGCCCGCGCCGCATCCACATCCCCGCCCGCGAAGGCCAGGTGGCCGGCCATCCACAAAGCCTTGGCGTTATCCGGCTCGGCGGTCAGCGCCGCCTGGACGAGCTGGTCCACCACCGGGCCGGGCTGACCGCGCGAGGCCAGCACCAGCGCTTCGGCAAGGTCCAGGCCCAGGGCCACGTTGTCCGGCTGCAGATCCCGGGCGCGCCGATAGGCCCGCACCGATTCCTCGTAGCGTTCCAGCACCAGGTAGGATCGCCCGAGCATCGCCCAGCCCTCGGCGTTGTCCGGCTCGGCTTCCAGGCGGTCCGCCAGGCGCTGGACCATCTCTTCCACCGCGGCGATCTCCTCTGGGCTGGCAGCACCGTCCTCGACCGGCGGCCCGCCCGTGACCCACACCGGCGCACCCAGCGACAGGTACAGCGCGCCGGTGCCGACCACCAGGCCAAGTGCAAGCACCAGCGCCAGTATCGCGCTGGGCGCGGCGGCGGCGCCCGGCGCCAGCGAGGCACCCTCGCGCTCGCGCAGATCATCCAGCAGGTTGCGCTTGAGTTCGCGTTCCAGCGCCTCGGCGTCGCCGCCCTGCTCGGCGCCGTACTCGGCCTGCAGCGCCCGCAGGTTCTGCTCGTGGATTTGCAGGTTGAGTTCGTCGCGGGTCTGGCCGCCACGCGCGGCCGGGCGCAGCAGCGGCGGGACGATGAACACGAGCGCGCCGGCCACCAGCACGGCGGCGGCAATCCAGAACAAAATCATGATGGCTTGTCGTCTCCGGCCTGGCGGCTCTGGCGCAGCAATTCGTCGGCCGCGGCAAGGTCTTCCGGCGCCACCGGCTCGGGCCTGCGGCGACGCAGGATCCCCACGGCAACGGCGGCCCCGCCGAGCAGGAACAGCGCCGGCCCCAGCCACAGCAGCGCGGTGTAGGCCTTGAAGGGCGGGCGGTACAGCACGAAATCCCCGTAGCGATCGGTGAGAAAGCCGATGATCTGCGCATCGCTGTCGCCGCGCATGAGCATGTCGTAGACCTCCTGGCGCAGGTCCTGGGCAAGGCTTGCGTGGGAGTCCGACAGGGACTGGTTCTGGCAGACCAGGCAGCGCAGTTCGGCGATGAGCGCCTCGTAGCGCGATTCCATGCGCGGGTCTTCGAAAGTGAAGGGCTGGTCGTCGGCCGGCAAGGGCGGCACGAACAGCAGCATGAGCAGCAGGCAGAGCGCGCGCCTCATTGGCCGGCCTTCAGTTGCCGGATCCGCGGCAGCAGGTCTTCATTGATGATTTCCTCGGTGAGCGGGCCGACGTACTTGGCCCGGATGATGCCACCGGCATCCACCAGGAAAGTCTCCGGCACGCCGTAAACGCCGAGGTCGATGCCCACCTTGCCCTTGTAGTCCTGCACGCTCAGCGTGTACGGGTCCCCGAAGCGCGCCAGCCATTGCAGGGCATCGTCGCGTTCGTCCTTGTAGTTCAGGCCGTAGATGGGCAGCACGCCCTGCCGTGCCAGGCCGTTGAGCAGCGGATGCTCGCTGCGACAGGCCACGCACCAGGACGCCCACACGTTCAGCAGGGCCACCTCGCCGCGCAGGTCGTCGCTGCCGAAAGCCTGCTCCGGCGCCGCCAGCGTCGGCAGCGCGAAGGCCGGCACCGGCTTGTCGATGAACGGCGAGGGCACCAGGCGCGGGTTGAGCGTCAGCCCGATACCGAGAAACACGCTCAGCACCACGAAGATGATGAGCGGCAGAAAGCGCTTGAGCATTCAGGCCACTTCCGCACCCGTGCTGCCCAGCGCGGCCTGCTGCGGCCGGCGCGCCCGCGCCAGCAGGCCGCGGTAGCGGCGGTCGACGATGGCGAGCAGGCCGCCCACGCCCATGAAGATGGCGCCCAGCCAGATCCAGCGCACGAAAGGCTTGTAGTTGAGCCGGAAGCTCCAGGCACCGCCGCCGAGCGGCTCACCCACCGACACGTACAGGTCGCGGGTGAAGCCGGCATCGATGCCGGCCTCGCTCATGGGCATGCCGCGCACCAGGTACAGGCGCTTCTCCGGCGTGAGTTCGGTGACCAGGCGGCCCTCGCGTCGCACTTCAAAGCGGGCCTCGTGACCGTTGTAGTTCGGGCCTTCTATCGGGCGCAGGTCCACAAGGCGCCAGGCGTAGCCGGCCATGGTCTGCTCGTCCCCGACCTTCATGCTCACGTGCAGCTCTTCGTTGTACAGGCTGACCAGCGAGACGCCGATGATGGACACGCCGAGCCCCAGGTGGGCGACAAACATGCCCCACTGGGCCGCGGACAGGCGGCGCGCGAAACCCGCGCCCCCGGCCATGCGGCGCCGCTCGAGCAGCCACTGCAGCGAGCCGAAGAGAATCCAGGCGGCCAGCAGCACGGCCAGGCCGGCGCCGAGCGTGTGCTCGTCCCGCAGCACCAGCATCACCAGCACCGATACCGTCAGCGCACCCACCATGGCCAGGCGCAGCTTGCCCAGCAGCCGGCCCAGGCGATCCTCGCGCCAGCGCGCCAGCGGCCCCAGGCTCTGCGCCAGGGCCACCAGGCACATGATGGGCACGAACACCTGGTTGAAGTAGGGCGGGCCCACCGACACCTTGCCCATCCCGAGGGCATCCAGCGCCAGCGGATAGAGCGTGCCCAGCAGCACGCTGGCCATGGCCACCACCAGCAGGATGTTGTTCACCAGGATGAAGGTCTCGCGCGAGGCGCCGGTGAACCAGCCGCCCTTCAGGCTCTCGCCGGCGCGCAGCGCGTACAGCGTCAGCGAGCCGCCGATGACCAGCCCGAGGAAGGCGAGGATGAACACGCCGCGGGTGGGGTCGGTGGCGAAGGCATGCACGGAGGTCAGCACCCCCGAACGCACGAGGAAGGTGCCCAGCAGGCTCAGCGAGAAAGCCGAGATGGCCAGCAGCACCGTCCAGTGCTTGAACACGCCGCGCTTTTCCGTGGCAGCCAGCGAATGGATAAGGGCGGTGCCCACCAGCCAGGGCATGAAGGAGGCATTTTCCACCGGATCCCAGAACCACCAGCCGCCCCAGCCAAGCTCGTAGTAGGCCCACCAGCTGCCCAGGGCGATGCCGATGGTGAGAAACACCCAGGCGAGCGTCGTCCAGGGCCGCGACCAGCGCGCCCAGGCGGCATCCAGGCGCCGCTCCAGCAGGGCTGCCACGGCGAAACTGAAGGCCACCGAGAAACCCACGTAGCCCATGTACAGCATGGGCGGATGGATGATGAGGCCGATGTCCTGCAGCAGCGGGTTGAGGTCCGCGCCGTTGGCCGGCACCGGGCTGAGCCGTTCGAAGGGGTTGGAGGTGAACAGCACGAACAGCAGGAAGCCGACGCTCACCAGCCCCATCACGCCCAGCACACGGGCGACGAAGCGCTCCGGCATGGCCCCGCTGAAGGTGGCCACGCCCAGGGTCCACAGGCTGAGCACCAGGCACCACAGCAGCATCGAGCCCTCGTGCGCGCCCCACACGGCGGAAATGCGAAAACCCAGCGGCAGCGCCGAGTTGGAATTGTTGGCCACGTAGGCCACCGAGAAGTCGTTGGCGATGAAGGCGTGCACCAGCGCCGCGAAGGCAATCACCAGGAACAGGCATTGCCCCTGCGCGGCCGGCCGGGCCAGGGCAATCCAGCGGGTGTTGCCGCGCGCGGCGCCAAGCAGGGGGAAGGTGCCCTGCACCAGCGCGAGCAGCAGGCACAGGATAAGCGCGAGATGACCGAGTTCGGGAATCATGATGGCAGCTCTTCAAAGGGCAGTGATGGCCAGGGGCTGGCGGGATAGCCCGCCCTGCCGGCCGGCGGCCGCGGCCTGCCGCGACAGCGGCTGACCAGGCACCCCGAAGGGTACCAGAACCGACCGTGAAAGTTGGACCGGCTGGGGCGGCGCGAGGGCCCCGGGCGCCGGATCGCCGCGCATGGGCCCGTGCGCTATTGATGCAGAAGGCGCCAGCGATAACACCACAGGAGCGGCTTCAGCCGCGAAAGCCCCAACGCCCGAGCCCCCCGCGCGAATCCGCCAACATCAACACCCTGCCGCCGGCAATAACCCTGCCCCCGTAGGAGCGGCTTCAGCCGCGAAAGCACCAACGCCCGAGCCACCCCGCGCGAATCCGCCAACATCGACACCCAGCCGCCGGCAATAACCCTGCCCCCGTAGGAGCG
>CAYGQN010000331.1:0-4954 GCA_964351795.1 uncultured Gammaproteobacteria bacterium | reverse complement strand
GGTCGATGTCGGTCAGCGCCCGGCGATGCACGCCGGTGCCGACGCGGCCGAATTCGGCCAGGGTTTTCAGGTCCGCCAGCAGGCGGTCGGTGTCGATCTCGAGCATGAAGCTGCCTCGGTCTGTCAGTTGATGATGGCGCGCGCCGGCGCCGGCAGAATCCCCGGTCCGGCGGGCAGGCTGCCGCACGGGCGGTGCCCGGCGTTGATGCCGATGGCGTACCAGCGCACGGGGGTCAGGTCGCCGGCTCGCGGTGCAGGCGCATGACGCCGCTGTCGAGCACGGTCAGCGCCCAGCGCGGCGGCACCACCGTGGTGGAGTCCTCCTGCAGGACGATGGCCGGCCCGGCCACGGGGGTGTTCAATGGCAGGTGTTCGCGGCGATAGAAGGCGGTGTCGAAGTCCCGCAGTGCATCGTCCACCCGGAACACCGAGCGGGCGCGCTTGAGCAGCGCTTCCTCCGCCGTGCCGCCGGCCGGTCGGGCCGGCCGGCCGATGCGTGCCACGGGCCCGACGGCGCTCACGCGGACGTTGACGAACTCCACCGCTGTGCCACGGAAGCAATGGCCGTACTCGGCCTCGTGCAGGGCATGGAACGCCTCGACGCTGGGCGCCAGCGCGGCATCGTCCAGCCGGCCCTCGGCCAGGCTGACGCGCAGTTCGTAACCCTGGCCCACGTAACGCGCATCGGCCGAGCGCAGGAAGCGGGCGCCGGCCGGGTCCACGCCATCGGCATCCAGTTGCGCCGCGAGCCGCGCCTGCATGGCTTCCAGCGCGGCGTTGACGCGCGGGTAGTCCATGGCGGTCGACAGCACGAAGGCGGTCTGCACCAGGTCGTATTTCAGGTCGGTGGTGAGCAGGCCCATGGCCGAGTTGATGCCGGGGGATGGCGGTACGATGACCTCCGGGATCCCCAGCGCCGCGGCCACCTCCGCGCCGTGCAGCGGGCCGGCGCCGCCGGAGGCCACCAGCGCGTACTCGCGCGGGTCGATGCCCTTCTGCACGGTGCGGGCGCGGATGGCGTTGGCCATGTTGGCGTTGAGCAGGGCGATGACGCCCTCGGCCGCTTCGGCCAGTTCAAGGCCGAGCCGGCCGGCAAGTGCGCTGATGACCGCATGCGCGCCCTCGTGGTCCAGCCGCATGGCGCCGCCGAGGAAGTTGTCCGCGTCCAGGCGCCCGAGCATGAGGTTGGCATCGGTGACAGTCGGCTCACGGCCGCCGCGCCCGTAGGCGGCCGGGCCGGGAACGGCGCCGGCGCTGATCGGGCCGACCCGGAACGCACCGCCTTCGTCCTGGTGGGCGATGGACCCGCCGCCGGCGCCGATGGTGTGCAGGTCGATCATCGGCACCATCACCGGGTAGCCGCCGACCTCGGTATCGCGCGCCGAGGCCTCGGCGTAGCGCCCGTCGGTGATGACGCCGATGTCCGCACTGGTGCCGCCGATATCGAGCGTGATGACGTTGCGCCGGCCCGCGAGCTCGCCGACCCAGGCACCGCCCATGACCCCGGCGGCAAGGCCGGACATCAGCGTGAGCACCGGCCGTTCGGCGACCATCTGCGCGGTGGCGACGCCGCCGTTGGAGCCCATGATGTGCAGCTCGCCGCGGATCCCGCTCGCCTGCAATGCCCCCTGCAGGCGATTGACGTAATCACGCACGAGCGGGCCGATGAAGGCATTCATGGCGCAGGTGGTGAAGCGCTCGAATTCGCGGAACTGCGGCGAGACTTCATGCGAGGCGGTGACGAACAGCCCCGGGCAGGCGTCGGCGATGATATCGCGGGCCCGCTGCTCGTGGGCGGGGTTGAGATACGAGAACAGGAAACACACGGCAATGGCCCGCACGCCGCCGGCCTGAAGTTCCAGGGCGGCGGCGCGGACGCCGGCCTCGTCCAGCGGCACCAGCTCCTCGCCGCGCGGCGGCGCCAGGCGCCCGCCGACGGTGCGGCGGAAGCGCCGCTTCACCAGCGGCCGGCGCTGCCAGGGGATGTCCTGCATGATGGAGTAGTGCTGCGGGCGCTGGTGGCGGCCGATGTGCAGCACGTCGCGGAAGCCCTCGTTGGTGATCATGCCGGCCTCGACCCCACGGTGCTGGAGCACAGCGTTGGTAGCCACGGTGGTGCCGTGGAAGACGTGGTCGATGGCGGCCGGGGCCACGGCCTCGCGTTCGCAGATCCCGCGGACGCCGTCGATGACCGCGCGCGAGGGATCATCCGGTGTGCTGGGGACCTTGTGGATCGCGGTGGTGTTGCTGTCGGTATCCGTGAGGACGATGTCGGTGAAGGTGCCGCCGACGTCAACGCCGATGAGTTTCATGGCGGGGAGCTTGCTCCGTTGGGGGCCGGTGACGGGTTGCTTGCCGCCCGCGCCGGCGTTGCGATGCCGTGGTTGTTATCGCATTCTAGGGCCGACCCACTGAATATTCGAGGGCGGTGTGGCCACCGGCACGGCCGGCAGCCCGACCTCGATGCCGGCAGGCCCGGCCGCAACCCGATCCGCTGACCTTCCTTGAGGGCACGACCAGCATGAGCAGCACGCACAACCTGGCCGGCAGCGCCGCCGCGCCCGCCACGCGCATCGACCCGGTTACCGCCGGCATCATCTACGGGGCGCTGGAGAACATCGCCATCGAGATGGGCTACAAGCTCATGCGCATGTCCTACTCGTCCATCATCCGCGAGTCGGAGGATTTCGGTGCCGCGCTGTGCGATGCCGAGGGCCGGCAGCTGTGCGAGTGCAACAAGAGCACGCCGCTGCAGTCCGGGCCCATCCCCGGTTACGTGCGCGGCATCATGCGGCAGCTGGCCGAGCGCGGGCAGGGCTTCGAGCCCGGTGACGTGATCGTCCACAACGATCCCTACAACGGCGCCTCGCACAGCCCGGATATCGGCTTCTGCGTGCCGGTGTTCCACCAGGGCGAGCTGGTGGGCTTTTCCATGACCACCGCCCATCATCTGGACATCGGCTCCTGCGAGCCGGGCAGTGTCGGCGTGGTGAAGTGCGCCGACACCTACGCCGAGGGCCTGCAGCTGCGGGCGCTGAAGGTGTACGAGGGCGGCCGCCGCAACGATGCCCTGTGGCAGATGATTGCCGACAACGTGCGCGTGCCGGACCTCATCGTCGGCGATATGGAGGCGCAGATCGCCGCCTGCCACGTCGGTGCCGCGCGCATGGTCGAACTCATCGACCGCTTCGGCCTGCAGACCCTGCGCGATGCCAGCGAGGACCTGTTCGACTACTCCGAACGCCTGATGCGCTCGCAGATCGAGAAGATCCCCGACGGGCAGTACACCAGCACCGGCATGGTCGATGGTTATCTCGACCATCCCGATGAACGCTTCCGCAACCTGCCGATCAAGGTCACGGTCACCGTCAGCGGCTCGGACATGACGGTCGATCTCGCCGGCACCGCCCCGCAGGTGGAGGGCCATGCCATCAACATGCCCTTCGTGGGCACCGTGGACTGCGCCATCTGGCTGACCCTGCGTTCCATCCTGCTCGACACCGAGGTCTACGGGAACATCCCGCAGAACGCCGGCCTGTACCGGCCCATCAACATCACCGCCCCGCGCGGCTGCCTGGCGAACCCGGTGTTCCCGGCGCCGACCATCGCCCGCGTGATGCCGGGGAACATTCTCGCTGACACGCTCATGCACGCCCTGGCGCCGGTGCTGCCCGAGCAGGTGTGCGCCGGCATCGCCAACCTCAAGGCCATCGCCTTCGCCGGCCTGCGCGATGATCGGCACTGGGTGCATATCGAGATATTCGAGGGCAGCTACGGCGGGCGTTACGGCAAGGACGGCATGGACAGCGTGGACACCCTGTACGCCAACACCCGCAACAACCCGGTCGAGGACATCGAGACCCACGTGCCCCTGCGGGTGAACCGCTACGAGCTGCGCGAGGACGCCTGCCCGGCCGGGCGCTGGCGCGGCGGCATCGGCTCCATCAAGGAGATCGAGTTCCTCTCGCCCGGCACCGCCGGCTCGGAGGGCGATGGCCACGCCCACCCGGCCTGGGGCATCGACGGCGGCCATCGCGGCGTCGCCTCGCGCACGGTTTTACGCCACGCCGATGGTCGCGAGGAGGATCTGCCCTCGATGATGTCGGCGCATCCGGCCGCGGCCGGCGACGCCTTCATCTGCATCGGCGGTTCCGGCGGCGGCTACGGTGATCCGCTGGCGCGCCCGGCCGCGCAGGTGCTGGAGGACGTGCTCGATGGCTACATCGACCGGGCCGCCGCCGAGCGCGATTACGGCGTGGTCATCACCGCTGCCATGACCCTGGACGAGGCCGCCACCGCCAGGCTGCGCGCCAGCACCTGAGGCCGGCCGCGCCGGCGGCCACCCCCGCCATCTTGTCTGCCTGGCACTTTTGTGCCATTGCTAGAAAAAAGCGAAAGGGGGTGGCCGGCGCAGCCACGGGCTGGCGTGATGTCGCTCCCGCCATTCGCAAGGGGGATGACGTGGCAGGTGTGGCGTTCCGGGCGCATGGCGTCCTTGCATGGCTGGGCGGGATCGCGGGGCTGGCGCTTGCCGGGCTCGCCGCGGCCGGGCCCGAAGCCAACGACGAGTCGGCGCGGGTGGCGCGCGGGCGGTACCTGGCCGAGGCGGTGTTCGACTGCCAGGGCTGCCATACGCGTCGCAACCCCGAGGACTTCAGCCAGCCGATCGGCCCGGAGTGGGCCGGGGGCGAGGAGTTCGGTGCCGAGTGGCTGCTGCCCGGTGAGTTCATTACCCCGAACATCACCCCGGATCGTCAGACCGGTATCGGCAACTGGACCACCGCCGAGATCAAGCGCGCCATCCGCGACGGCCTGAACCGCGACGGCGAGCGCCTGTTCCCGCTCATGCCGGCGCATTTCTACCGCAGCATGTCCGATGCCGATCTCGACGCGCTGGTGGCCTACCTGCAAAGCCTGCCGCCGCGCCGCAAGCCGCGCGAGGGTGGTGTGGAAC
>CAYGQN010000330.1:0-4959 GCA_964351795.1 uncultured Gammaproteobacteria bacterium | reverse complement strand
CGCCTGCCGCGCTGCCAAGGAGGCCGGTGGCGCGCTGGTGCAGGTATTTGATTCTCCCAGCGTGGGGCAGGACTCGCGCGAGCAGCGCAGCGCTTCCATTGCCAGGGTACGCCGGGCACTGAACCGGGATGAATTCGTGTTCGGGATCTCCCGACTGCAGTCCGGCCGCGGCGCCGACAGTGAGCGCCTCGGCACGCTGGAACTGCGACTGCCTGACAACGGCCACGACCAGCCGCTGTCCGGGGCGATACTGGAGGCCGCCGAGCGCTACCAGATCCTGGCCGATATCGACCGCTGGACCGTCAAGGCGGCCATCGATGCGCTGCGCCTGGGCCACCCCGGCCTGTCGCGGCTCGATGCCGTCATGGTGCCCCTGCACGCGCAGAGCATCCGCACCGAGCGCTTCTGCGATTACCTGTTCGAGCTGGTTGGCGCCGAGGGCCTGGCGCGCGACCGCATCATCATTGCCATCCGTGGCAGCGCGACGCAGATTGCCATCGGGGCGCTGGTGCGGTTCATCGCCGCCGCCCGGCACCGCGGCCTGCGCGTCGCCATCGACGACTTCGGAGCGGCGAGCGGCGGCACGCTGGACATGCTGCGGCGACTGGATTTCGACTTCATGCGTCTGGACCCGGCGCTGGCCGGCAGCCTCAGCCGCGATTCCGCCGACTTCGAGCTGGTGCTGTCACTGCTGCGGGTTGCCGCCATCCGCGGCATCGGTACCGTCGCGCCCGGGGTGGTCAGTCGCGAGGTCTACGATCACCTGCTGGCCGCCGGCGTGGACTACCTCGGCGGCGACTGGGTGGCCGAACCAAGGCCCCTGCAGACGGTGCGGATCGCCTGAGCGCACAGGGCGAGACCGGGATCGATAGTCGTTGCCGGCCGCCCCGCGGGCGTTGCGGCTGGCCCGAGCCGGGCCTCAGGGTGCGGCGGCGACGAGAATGTCGCGTTGGCGGAACTGTTCGAGTATTTCCAGCCCGCCACGGACAACCACTGCCGGGTCCGGGTGCGCGAGCTCTGCGGCGATACGCTCCAGCAACTGTCGGCAGGATGCCCCCGTGGCCTCCTCGACCAGGGCCAGCAGGCGGGCGGACACGGGGTTCAGGGCCATGAAGCCGACCGTGTCCTGGCGATCCCGGAACACGACCAGCCAGGTTGGCTCGTCAGGCGGTGCGTCGGGCTGGTAATCCGGCGCCAGGCGGTGCACCGGGTAGCGATAGGCGAGCGGCCAGGCCAGCGGACTCAGCGCGACCACGCAATCGAGCAGCGCCTCGCCTGCGGGCAGGGCGCATGGCGCCAGCTCCGCCGACTCCAGGAACAAGGCCGCCTCCACCCATTCGTAGTGGGCCAGCTCGGCCAGGAAGGGCGGAGCCGCGGCCCCGTCGCGCCCCTCCTCCAGGTAGCGGACGAACTCCTGTGCCATCTTGGGGAACAGGGGCGTGCGGGCCTGGTGGGTGGCGAAATAGTCCCGCACCAGCGCGTGCCAGGCCTGGTCATCCAGAATCCGCCGGATAACCGGGAAACTGGCGGCCATGAAGCCCTCGACATTGTTGTAGAACAGCTCCCGGTAGACCGCCAGGCGGCGGTCCTCCACGCCCGCGGGCGCCGCATTCACGCCCGGATCGCGCAGGTGCGCGGCGAACTGCCGCTGCAGGCGCTGGAAGGCCGGCGGGGCGTCAGGCGCGGTGTCGCTGCACATCGGCCCGGTGCCCACCGGCCTGCGACTGCAGCGCGGCAATCCGGCCCACCTCCGCCAGCAGGTCGGGCAAGGGGGGCAGGTTGAAATCCCGTTCGAGCAGGGTCGGAAACACGCCGAAAGCGGCGTAGGCCTCGGCGAGCAGCGCCCACACCGGGTCGATGACAGCGGCGCCGTGGGTGTCGACGATGAGATCCTCGGCCTCGTTGTAATGCCCGGCCACGTGGGCGCAGGCGATGCGCCCGGCCGGCATGGCGCGCAGGAACTCAACCGCGTCGTAGCCATGGTTGACGCTGTTCACGTAGATGTTGTTCACGTCCAGCAGCAGATCGCAGTCGGCCTCCTCGAGCACGGCCAGCAGGAATTCAAGCTCGGACATCTCCTGGCCCGGGGCGCAGTAGTAGGAGACGTTCTCCACCGCGATGCGGCGCTCGAGGATGTCCTGGGTGCGGCGGATCCGCCCGGCCACCCAGTGCACGGCCTCGGCCGTGAACGGAATGGGCATCAGGTCGTAGAGGTGGCCATCGTCGGCGCAGTAACTCAGGTGTTCGGAATAGCAGCGGATGCCGTGCGTGTCGAGAAACTGTCGCAGGCGCTGCAGGAAGGTATCGTCCAGGGGCGCCGGCCCGCCCAGGTTGAGCGACAGGCCATGGCAGGAGAACGGCATGGCCTCGGTAAGCGCCCGCAGGCGCCGGCCGTAACGCCCGCCAACGTCAATCCAGTTCTCGGGCGCGATTTCCAGGAAATCGATGCCCTCGGTGCCCTGGTCCTCCAGCGGGCCCAGCAGGGCCCGCCGGAGTCCAAGGCCGGCACCTTCGAGTGCGAAGCGGCCGGTGGTCATGGTGTCAGCGGGCGATCAGCCGCCGCACTTGCCTTCGCCGCACTTGCCCTCGGCGTCGGACTTCTCACCACCGCACTTGCCTTCGCCGTCGGCCTTCTCGCCACCGCACTTGCCCTCGCCGTCGGCCTTCTCGCCGCCGCACTTGCCCTCGCCGTCGGCCTTCTCGCCGCCGCACTTGCCCTCACCACACTTGCCTTCTTCGCCGGCGACCATGTAGCCGCGGTCGAACTCGGTGGCGGCAAAGGGATTCTCGGCCGCGCCGGCAATCGGGGACGCCATCAGGGTGACGGCGAAAGTGGTGCCGAGCGCGGCGGCAACGGGCTTCATCGTGAACTTCTTGCTCATAACGGAAATCTCCTGGGAGTTGTCTGGTCGTATGAAATCACCGGCGACGCCGGCCTGTCCCCATCAACAGCAGTGCTTCGGACCTGACGCTGTGGTCGAAGTTCCGCAGGCATGATAACCCGAAGCGCCAGCAGCACCGCCAGTGCTGCCGCCGCGTTCATGGCCGGTTCAGCGAATCCCGCCGGCGATGGCCGCGCCAGCTGGCCTCAGCCGCTGCCGCGCGGGCGCATGTGGGGGAACAACAGGACATCGCGAATCGAGGGTGAGTCGGTGAAGAACATCACCAGGCGGTCGATCCCGATCCCCTCCCCTGCCGTCGGCGGCAGGCCGTACTCCAGGGCGGTGATGTAGTCGGCATCGAAGTGCATGGCCTCCTGGTCGCCGGCATCCTTGGCCAGCACCTGCTCGCGGAAACGGCGCGCCTGGTCATCGGGATCATTGAGCTCGGAGAAGCCGTTGGCCACCTCCCGGCCGGCGATGAACAGCTCGAACCGATCGGTGATGAACGGGTCGGCATCGTTGCGCCGGGCCAGCGGCGAGACCTCGGCGGGATAGCCGGTGATGAAGGTCGGCTGGTCCAGGGCATGCTCCACCGTCTTCTCGAATATCTCCAGCTGCAGCTTGCCCAGGCCCCAGCCCTGCTGCACGTTGATGCCAAGCCCCTCGGCCGCTGCCCGTGCGCGCGCCGGATCGTCGAGATCCTCCGCGGCCAGCTGCGGATTATGCGCAAGCACGGCATCACGCAGGCTCAAGCGGGTGAATGCCGCGCCAAGATCGTAAACCCGCCCCTGGTAGTTCACGCTGCCATTGCCGTTAAGGGCAAAGGCGATGCCACGCAGCATCTGCTCGGTGAGGTCCATGAGATCCCGGTGGTCGGCGAAGGCCTGGTAGAACTCCAGCATCGTGAACTCGGGATTGTGCTGCGTGGACAAACCCTCGTTACGGAAGTTGCGATTGATCTCGAACACCTTCTCCAGGCCGCCCACGACCAGCCGCTTCAGGTACAGCTCCGGTGCGATGCGCAGGTACAGGTCCATGTCGAGCGCGTTGTGGTGGGTCACGAAGGGCCGCGCCGCCGCGCCACCGGGCAGCACCTGCATCATCGGGGTTTCGACCTCGATGAAATCGCGCTCCAGCAGAAAGCGCCGGATGAGCTCGACAATGCGCCCGCGGGTGGCGAACACGCGCCGCGTCTCCGGGTTGATGATGAGATCCAGGTAGCGTTGCCGATAGCGGGTCTCCTGGTCGGCCAGGCCGTGAAACTTCTCCGGCAGGGGCAGCAGGGACTTGGTGAGCAGGCGGATGGCGTCGACCTCCACCGACAACTCGCCCTTGCGCGTGCGGAACACGCGGCCGCGGGCGCCGATGATGTCGCCCAGGTCCCAGCGCTTGAAACCGGCATACTCACCCTCGGGCAGCGCATCGCGGCGGACGTACAGCTGGATCCGGCCGGACATGTCCTGCAGGTCGGCAAACGCGGCCTTGCCCATGATCCGCTGGCTCATCATCCGCCCGGCCAGCGCAACGTACACCGGCTCGGCATCGAGTCGCTCGGCATCGGTATCACCGAAACGCCGGTGCAGGTCGGCGGCGAGCGTGTCGCGCCGGAAGTCGTTCGGGAAGGCGTTGCCGGCCTCGCGCAGGGCGTCAAGCTTGGCCCGGCGCTGTGCCAGCAGACCCTGGGTGTCCTGTGGATCCTCGTTGCTCATGCGCTCCTGCCTGTCAGCGTCCGGCGGGTGCAGGCCGGAACAGGGAAAAAAACGGCGATTCTACCCCGCCCGGCGTGCCGGCACACGGCTGCACACTACAGCCCGGCCTTCAGGCTCGCCTCGATGAACTGGTTGAGCTCGCCGTCCAGCACGGCCTGGGTGTTGCCGGTTTCCACGCCGGTGCGCAGATCCTTGATGCGGGACTGGTCCAGCACGTAGGAGCGGATCTGGCTGCCCCAGCCGATGTCGTCCTTGGCGTCTTCCAGGGCCTGGCGCTCGGTATCGCGCTTGAGCTGCTCGAGCTCGTACAGCTTGGCCTGCAGCAGCTTCATCGCCTGCGCCCGGTTCTTGTGCTGCGAGCGCTCGTT
>CAYGQN010000329.1:0-4995 GCA_964351795.1 uncultured Gammaproteobacteria bacterium | reverse complement strand
GAACGCCCGGGTGGTGATGTACACCGCTGGCCGGCCCGGTACATCGCGGTGCCCGGCGATGCGGATCCACTCGCGCTCCTGCAGCGTCTTCATGATGTTGGAGCTGACCGACACGCCGCGGATATCCTCGATTTCCCCGCGCGTGATGGGCTGGCGGTAGGCGATGATGGCCAGGGTCTCCAGGAAGGCGCGCGAGAAGCGCGGCGAGCGCTCCTCCCACAAGCGGTTGACCCAGGGCGCCATGTCCTTGGTGACCTGGATGCGATAGCCGCTGGCCACCTCCCGCAGTTCTATGCCGCGACCCTGGAAGGATTCCCCGAGCGCCACCAGGGCTTCCTGGAGCTGCTTGCGGTTGACGGTCGCCTCGCCGGCATCGCCCTGGAACAGGGTTGCCAGCCGATCGAGGCTGAGCGGTTCATCGGCCGCCAGCAGGGCCGCCTCGATGATGTTGCGCAGCTCATCCGGGTTCATGCGGCCACCTTGATGTAGAGGGGTCCGTTGGCCTCGTTCTGCACGACATCGATCAGCGCTTCCTTGAGCAGTTCCAGGATTGCCAGCAGCGTCACAACCGCCCCGGCGCGACCTTCGGACACGTTGAAGAAATGGGAAAACACCACGAACTCCATGCCGCTGGCGCGCTCCAGAACGATGGCCATGCGCTCGCGCACGGACAGCGGCTCACGGGTGACATGATGCTCGCTGAACAGGGCCGCGCGCTTCATGACGCTCGCGAAGGCCGCCAGCAATTCGTCCAGCGACACCGACGCGGCCGGGCGGTTGGCATCGCGGTGCGGAAACTCCGCCAGCGCCACGCTGATGTCTCGCTCCAGCCGCGGCAGCGTATCGATGTCGAGCGCGGCCTGCTTGTAGCGCTCGTATTCCTGCAGGCGGCGGACCAGTTCGGCGCGCGGGTCCCCGCCCTCCTCCTCATCCTGGTGCACCGGTCGCGGCAGCAGCATGCGGGACTTGATCTCGGCCAGCATGGCGGCCATCACCAGGTATTCCGCCGCCAGTTCGATGCGCATCACGTTCATGAGCTCGATGTAGGTCATGTACTGGTGCGTGATGCGGGCGATGGGGATGTTGAGCACGTCCAGGTTCTGCCGCCGGATGAGATAGAGCAGCAGGTCCAGCGGCCCCTCGAAGGCCTCCAGGAACACCGCCAGCGCATCCGGCGGGATGTACAGGTCGCGCGGCATCTCCGTCAGCGGCGTCCCCTGCACCATGGCAAAGGGCATTTCGGCCTGTTCGGGCTGGGCCGGCGCTGCGGGTTCGGTGGTTTCGGCCATCAGTGGCGCTACCAGTACTCGAGGCCCATGGCCTCGCGCACCTCGTCCATGGTTTCCCTGGCCACCTCGCGCGCGGCCTCGCAACCCTCGGCGATGATGCCGCGCACGGCATCCGGGTCTTCCAGGTATTCCTGCGCCCGTTCCCTGATGGGCTGCTGCTCGGCCAGCACGGCGTCGATCACGGGCTGCTTGCAGTCCAGGCAACCGATGCCGGCGCTGCGACAGCCCTCGCTGACCCACTGGCGCACGCTGTCGTCGGAATACACCTCGTGCAGCTTGAACACCGGGCAGCGGGCCGGGTCACCCGGGTCGGTACGGCGCACGCGGGCCGGGTCGGTAGGCATGGTCCGCAGCTTGTTTTCCACGGCCTCGCGGGTATCCCGCAGGGTGATGACGTTGCCGTAGGACTTGGACATCTTCTCCCCGTCCAGGCCCGGCATGCGCGACTGCGGCGTGAGCAGGGCCTGGGGTTCGGGCAGGATGGTCTTGCCGCCACCCTCCAGGTAGCCGATGAGGCGCTCGCGGTCGCCGAGGCTGATGTTCTGCTGGGCGTCCAGGAAGGCATAGCCACGCGCCAGGGCCTCGGCATCGCCGTTCTCCTGGTAGCGCCGCCGCAGGTCGAAGTAGAGTTTGGCGTTTTTCTTGCCCATCTTCTTCACCGCCGCCTCGGCACGCGCTTCGAAATCCGGTTCGCGGCCGTACAGGTGGTTGAAGCGACGGGCTATTTCCCGGGAAATCTCGATGTGCGCGACCTGGTCATCACCCACCGGCACCATCCCGGCGCGGTAGATGAGCACGTCCGCGGACTGCAGCAGCGGGTAGCCCAGGAAGCCGTAGGTCGCGAGATCCTTCTCGCGCAGGCGGGCCTGCTGGTCCTTGTACGTGGGTACGCGCTCCAACCAGCCGATGGGCGTGATCATCGACAACAGCAGGTGCAGCTCGGCGTGCTCGGGGATGCGTGACTGGATGAACAGGGTGGCCTCGCTGGGGTTGATGCCCACGGCCAGCCAGTCGATGACCATGTCCCACACGGACTCGGCGATGATCGACGGATCGTCATAGCTGGTGGTCAGGGCATGCCAGTCGGCCACGAAGAAGAAGCACTCGTACTCGTGCTGGAGCTGCGCCCAGTTCTTCAGAACCCCGTGGTAGTGCCCCAGGTGCAACTGCCCGGTGGGCCGCATCCCGGAAAGCACCCTGTTACTGCCTGGTAATGCCATTGTCGTGATTATCCCGCCAGTGAGAAAAACCGTTGTCGCCGGCCCGCCACGCGCGCCCGCCGCTGTCCCTGCCGCCCCTCAGCCCACCGCGCCGAGCGACAGCCCGACAACCACGCGCAGGATCGGGTTGAGCACCGCGCCGAGAATACCGCTCAACAGCAGCAGGAGCACGATCACCAGGCCGAAGCGCTCGAAGCGGTTGTAGCGCGCCGCCAGCACCGGTGGCAGAAGCGCGGACATGACCCGGCTGCCGTCCAGTGGTGGGATGGGCACCAGGTTGACGACAATGAGAAGGCTGTTGATGATTATCCCCGCCTGCACCATCGGGATCAAAGCCCCGCCCGGGTTGACCGCCGCGGCGCGCGCCAGGATCCCGATGACGATCCAGGCACTCAGCATCACCACGTTGGCCGCCGGCCCCGCCAGGGCGACCAGGGCCATGTCGCGGCGCGGATTGGGCAGGTTGGCGAAATTCACCGGCACCGGCCGGGCCCAGCCGAACAGGTAGGGGCTGCCGGCCAGGCGCAGCGCCAGCGGCACCAGCACGGTGCCTACCGGGTCGACATGTCGCAGCGGGTTCAGGCTGAGCCGGCCAAGGCGCGCGGCCGTGTCGTCGCCCAGGTGCCGGGCCATCGCCCCGTGCGCCACCTCGTGGCCGGCGACGGCCAGCAGCACCGGCGGCCCCCACACCAGAATCCCGGCCAGCAGCTCAAGCATCGAACATCTCCGTGGAGCCGCGGCCGCGCCGCACCACCACCGGCTCGGGGCCGTCGAGGTCGATGATCGAGGTGGGCTCGAGGCCGCAACTGCCGCCGTCAATCACCAGGTCGACGAAAGCATCCAGGCGACCGTCGATCTCGTCGACATCGCTGATCGGGTAGTCGTCACCGGGAATATGCAGCGTGGACGACATGATCGGCTCGCCCAGCGCCTCCAGCAATGCCAGCGCGATGGCATTGTCGGGTACCCGCAGGCCGATGGTGCGCCGCTTCGGGTTCTGCAGGCGCCGCGGCACCTCGCGCCCGGCCTTGAGAATGAAGGTGTAGGGCCCGGGAGTGAGTGAGCGCATCAGCCGGTAGGCGGCATTGTCCACCTTGGCGTAGATCGCCAGCTCCGAGAGATCGCGGCACACGAGGGTGAAATTGTGGCTGTCGTCGAGCCGCCTCGCCCGCCGGATGCGATCCTGGGCCGCCTTGTCCTCGACACGGCAACCCAGCGCGTAGCTGGAATCCGTGGGGTACACCAGCACCTGGCCCTGGCGCAGTGCGGCCACCGCCTGGGAGACGGCGCGCGCTTGCGGGTTGTCGGGATGAATGGAAAGGCGGCGGGCCATGCAAGGCTGTCGGCGAGGATAAGGTCGGCTATTATACCTGCCCGCGAGACGGCGCGCTGCGCCGCCGCGTCCGCACCGGTTACCGTCCGCTACAGGGTCAATCATGCTTTACGCCATCATCGCCGAAGACCGCCGGAACAGCCTGGCGGCCCGCCTCGAGGCCAGGCCGGCGCATCTTGCCCGACTGAACGACCTGCTCACCGAGGGGCGTCTCGTGCTCGCCGGCCCGCATCCGGCCGTGGACAGCGACGACCCGGGCGAGGTCGGGTTCAGTGGCAGCCTGATCGTCGCCGAGTTCGACTCCCTGGAGGCAGCGCAGGCCTGGGCCGATGCCGACCCCTTCGTGGCGGCCGGCGTTTACTCGGCCGTCACCGTCAAGCCGTTCCGCAAGACCCTGCCCGCCTGAGCCGCCATGGATCGCATTGAACGCATACGCGCAGCCCTTGAGGCTGCCCTGGCACCGGCCAGCCTGGACATCGTCGACGAGAGCCACCTGCATGCCGGCCATGCCGGCGCACGCACCGGGCTGGGCCATTTCCGGGTGCACATCCGCGCCCGCGCCTTCGCCGGCGCCAATGCGCTGGAACGCCACCGCATGGTCTACGAGGCCCTGGGCGAGATGATGACCACCGACATCCATGCCCTCAGCATCACCGCCGAGGCCATCGGGGACGAGCAGTGAGCCGGGCCGGGGCGCGGCCATGAGCGCATCCGGGCGCGGCCGGCCCTTCTGGCAGTCCCGCGATCGGGGCTCGCGGCTGCTGCTGGGGGACCAGGCCGGGCTGCTCGCCGGCCTGCCGGAGGAAAGCGTGGATTGCATCTGGACCGACCCGCCCTACTTCCTGTCCAACAACGGCTCGACCTGCATTGCCGGCCGCCGCGAGAGCGTGAACAAGGGCGGCTGGGACAAGAGCGCCGGTATCGAGGCCGACCACGCCTTCAATCGCGAATGGCTGGCGCAGTGCCTGCGCGTGCTGACCCCGGCCGGGACCATCTGGGTCACCGGCACGCTGCATGTCTACCTCAGCGTGGGCATGGCGATGCAGGAGCTGGGTTTTCGCATTCTCAACGACATCGTCTGGGAAAAGCCCCCCCCCCCCCCCCCCCCCCCCCCGCCCCGGCGGCCCCCCCCCCCCGCGAAGGAGGAGAGGGG
>CAYGQN010000328.1:0-5069 GCA_964351795.1 uncultured Gammaproteobacteria bacterium | reverse complement strand
TGCCGGCGCGAGCGCGGAAAGGCCCGCACATCCACCAGCCAGCGCACCCCGGCGCCTGACGGAGCCCCGGCCGTTGCCGCCGGCGGCGGTCCGTCGGGTTCCGGCGGGGCCGCGCCGGCCAGGTGAATCGTCGAGGTCGGGAAGGCGATCTCGGCGCCGTGGGCTTCGATGATCCGGCCGACCTGCAGCAGCACGTCCTGCTTCACCTCGTGGAAGCGGACCCAGTTGGTGGTGCGCGTGAAGGTGTAGATGAAGAAATCCAGCGACGAGGCGCCGAAGGCGTTGAAGTTGACGATGAGCGTCTGGCTGGCATCGATTTCGGGGTGCGATTCGAGCATGGCTTTCACATCGGCCACGATGGCCTCCACGGCGTTGAAATCATCATAGCGCACGCCGATGGTCTCGTAGATGCGGCGGTTGCGCATACGCGAGGGGTTTTCCACCGCGATGCTGGTGAAGGTGGCATTGGGCACGTACAGCGGCCGCTTGTCGAAGGTACGGATGACGGTCAACCGCCAGCCGATGGTCTCGACCGTGCCCTCGATGTTGCGGTCCGGCGAGCGGATCCAGTCGCCCACGGCGAATGGCCTGTCCAGGTACACCATCAGGCCGCCGAAGAAGTTCGCCAGCAGGTCCTTGGCCGCAAAGCCGACGGCGATGCCGCCGACACCACCGGCGGCCAGGACGCCGGAGACGCTGAAGCCGAGCGTCTGCAGCATCACCAGCGCCGCCGTGATGATGACCGTCAGGCGCAGCAGCTTGGCAATGGCGTCGTAGGTCGTTCGATCGAAGGGTTCACCGCTGGCGATCTTGCCGGCGATGATGTTGGCCTCGCTGCAGCGGATCAGCCGCACGGCGAACCAGGCCAGCACGGCGATGACACCCACCTCGCGCAGGGGCGCCACGGCCTCGAACAGGGCGCTGTCGGCCTCGCTGCCGGCGACCTCGGCGGCAAAGGACAGGCCGAGAATCCAGATGAGCACGGACAGCGGCCGGCGCATGGCGTCGACCAGGGCGTCATCCCAGGGGGTGGTGGTTTCCTCCAGGCGCCGTTGCAGGCGTCGGAGCACGCGCTTCTGGATGAAATCCAGCAGCAGCGCGGCGAACACGATGACGAACACTTCCACCACCCAGGATTCGGCATGCAGGAATCCCGCCGCCGTATCCAGCGCGGCGCGCGGGTTGTCTATGAGGTCGCTCGGGTCCATGGGGCAGTACGGGTAGCGGCGGCCGGGCAGCCGGAAGCGGCGATTCTAAAGAGCCGGTGCGCGACTGGCCAGCGCACGCCGGCCCGCGGCCAGGCGCGGTGTCAGACCAGGGCGTCGTCGCCGAGGTCCAGCTCCGGGGCCGGATCCAGCGCTGCCAGCAACCGCCGGGCGGTGTCCCGCCGGGCATCGTTCTGCAGGGCCCGGGCGCTCATCGCGCCACGCCCGTGCATGCGGATCCGCCGTACCTGCGAGGCCGGCTCGGCGGCGGCCGGCAGGGCCTCGAGGATGGCGTCGGCGGCGTCCGGATCGTTGCACACCAGGACAAGGTCACAACCGGCCGCCAGTGCCGCCCGGCAGCGCTCCACCGGCCCGCCGGCGGCCGCGGCCCCGGCCATGGAGATGTCATCACTGAAAATCACGCCGCTGAACCCGAGTTCCCCGCGCAGCACCGTTTGCAGCCAGTGCCGCGAGTAGCCGGCCGCCTCCGGATCGACCCGCGAATACACAACATGCGCGGGCATGATGGCCTCCACGCCCGCGCGGACCAGGCGTTCGAAGGGCACCAGGTCCAGCAGGCGGATGTCCGCGTAGCGTCGATCATCGACCGGCAACTCGTGATGGGAGTCCTCGCTGACCGAGCCATGGCCGGGGAAGTGCTTGGCCACCGCGGGCATGCCTGCCTCGTGCATGCCGCGCACGTAACGCTGGGCCAGCGAGCCGACCACGTTGGGATCGCGGTGGAAGGCGCGATCGTTGACCACGCGGCTGATGTCCAGGCGCAGGTCAAGCACGGGGGCGAAACTGAAATCGATGCCGAAGGCGCGCAGCTCGGCCGCCATCAGCCAGCCGGCCAGCTCGGCCAGCTGCAGGGCATGCTCGTGATTATCGTCATACACGGCGCCGATGCTGCTGGCCGCGGGCAGCCGTGAGAACCCTCGCCGAAAGCGCTGCACCGGCCCGCCCTCGTGGTCCACCGCCACCAGCAGCGGCGGCGTACGCAGGGCGTGGATATCCGCTACCAGGGCCTCGAGCTGGGCCGGGCTCTCATAGTTGCGGCTGAACAGGATCACGCCGCCGACCCGGGGGTTGACGAGGCGTCGCCGCTCCTCGGCGGACACAGTCGTGCCGGCCAGGTCGATCATCACAGGTCCAAGACTCACCGTGGCAGCCCCCGCTTTGCGGTTTTTCGTCGGCGCTGATTCTACACCCGCCTCCGGCGGCGCACATCGAGCCGGTCGGCCAGCGCATCGCCCAGCAGGCTGATGGCCAGCACCACCAGGGCCAGCGCCGTGGCCGGCACGATCACCAGGTGCGGGGCCACCAGCATGTAGCGCACGCCGTCGCGGATCATCCCGCCCCAAGAGGGTGCGGGCGCGGGCAGGCCCAGGCCGAGGAAGCTCAGCCCCGCCTCGGCCAGCACGGCGCCGGCAAAGGTAAAGCTCGCTTCCACCAGCAGCGGGCCGGCGAGCAGCGGCAACACGTGCACACCGAGAATGACCGCGGGCCGACGTCCCAGGGCCAGGGCGGCCTGGACGTGCTCGCGCTGGCGCAGCACGCGGGTGCGGTTGCGCGCCAGGCGCGCGAAGCCGACCCAGCCGGCGGCGCTCAATGCGATCACGACGGTGTCCGCACCCGGGCGCAGCACCGCCGCCAGGGCGATGGCAAGCAGCAGGCCGGGAAAGGCCAGCACCAGGTCGCAGAGCTGGTCGAAGGCCTGCTCGAGGCGACCACCGTACCAGCCGGCAAGCAGGCCCAGGCCGACGCCGATCGTCCCGGTCGCGACGACGACCGCCATGGCAATCAGCAGCGAGTGCCAGGCGCCGGCCGCCAGGCGCAGCGCCAGAGGCCGGCCGAGATCATCGGCTCCGAGCAACAGCCCGGGACCCGGCGGTGCGAGGATCCGCGGCAGCGCCAGCTCGCCGGCGGCCGTCGCCACCAGCGGACCGGCAGCGGCCAGCGCCAGCCAGGCCGCCAGGATGGCAAGGCACAGGCGCAGGCGGGCGTTCACGGCCGAGACCGCGGATCGAACACCGCGCACAGCAGATCGGTGACGGTGTTGGTGCCCACGTACACGGCGCTGGTGAACAGGACCAGGCCCTGCAGCACGGGATAATCCCGCCGTTCGATTGCCTGCACCAGGGCGCGCCCGATCCCGGGCCAGTCGAACACGGTCTCGGTGATGACCGTTCCGGCCAGCAAGGCCCCCACCTGCAGACCGAGCACGGTCAGCAGCGGCCCGGCCGCCGGTCGCAGCACGTGCTGCAGCAGCAGCGCCGCGCCGCCGAGGCCCTTGGCCCTGGCGGTGCGGACATGATCCTCGGCGAGAACTTCCAGCACACTGGCGCGCAGCATCCGCGCCTGCAGGCCGGCCAGCGCCATGCCGAGCGTCACCGCCGGCAGGACGAGGTGCTGCCAGTGACCGGCGCCGCTCACCGGCAGCAGGCCCAGGCCGAGCGAGAACACGATGATCAGCACCGGCCCCAGGCAGAAATTCGGCACAGCCATGCCACTCAGGGCCACGGCCGAGCACAGGTGATCGATGGCCGAGCCCGGGCGCAGCGCTGCCGCCAGGCCAAGTGGTACCGCCAGCAAAAGGGACAGCAGCAGGGCCGCCCCGGCAAGCAGCAGCGTGAAGGGCAGGCGGGCGCCCAGCACGGCGGCCACCGGCTCGCCCGAATACAGCGAGCGCCCCAGGTCGCCCCGGGCAATGCCGGCGAGGTAGTCCAGCCACTGCACCGGCAGGGGTCGGTCCAGGCCGAGGGCCAGGCGCATGGCCTGGCGGTCCGCCGGGCTGGCGGATTCGCCCAGCATGACATCCACCGGATCACCGGGCACGAGGTGAACCAGTGCGAACACCAGGCTGGCCACCGCGAACAGCGTGAACGCAGCCCGCCCCAGGCGCGCGGCCAGGGCTGGCATCAGCGCCCGCCCCGCGGCCGCAAATGCCGACCCGGACAAGGGCAGGCAGGGGCGTTTGTGCTAGAGTTCGGCGCCTTCGCAGCAGGGCCTTTCAGGCCAATAAACAGGGAAGAATCGAAAGGATGAACCGATTCAGCTTTCAGGAAAGCGAGGCACACGACGACAGCCCCGTGCTCGGCCGGGTCGAGCAGATCCTGGTCATCGTGGTGCGCAGCGTCGGCCTCATACTGCTGCTGGTGGGCCTGTTCGTGGCGCTGGGCGTGATCGGCGAGGCCTGGGCCCTGTACGAGGACCCGCGCCCCATCGAGAAACTCGCCGCGGCCATCGAGCGCGACTCCATGCTGGATGCGGCGCTGGCGCCGCGCCGGCCGGCCACCGGGGCGGAGGATTCCGCGCTGCCGGGCAGCGTGGCCGAAGAACGCACTCCGGCGTTCCGTTTGAGCTACTTCGTGGCCTGGGCCATCGCCCTGCTGCTGCTGATGCTGGTCGGCCGGCTGTCCATTGCCGCGGTGAAGACCGGTGGCGAACTGGCGCTGTACGATCTGCAGCTGCGGCAACTCGGCCGCCGGCTGATGCGCCCGCATCGCGACGCCGACTGAGCCGGCTCAGCGCCGGCCGCCGGACAGGGTCGACTCGCGCTGCTGGCGGGACTGCTCGCGCCAGCCGCCTTGGGGGCTTGCGGCGGGCCGCTGCTGCCAGGACTCGCGCAGCCGGGCCCGTTCCTCGGGCGGCAACGCCCGCAATCGGGCCCGGGCGGCGTCGCGTGCATCGCGCTGCCGGCCGGCGGCTGGCGGGCCCTCCCGCAGAAACTTCTGGCGGGCCTCCGGGGACATGTTGCGCCAGCGCTCGCGCAGGGCCCGCTGGCGGTCCGGCGGCAGGCTCCGGAACCACTCGTAACGCTGGCGCAGGGCCTGCTGGCGCTCCGGCGGCATGGCACGGAAA
>CAYGQN010000327.1:0-5106 GCA_964351795.1 uncultured Gammaproteobacteria bacterium | reverse complement strand
GGGCCAGGCGCACAGCCCGGCCTGGTACTACAACCTGCGTGCGAACCCGGCCTGCGAGGCCCACTTCGACGGCTTTGCCGGGCCCTACCACGCGCAGGAGATCACCGATGAGGCCGAATACGAACGCTGCTGGCAGGCCGCCTGCCGGGTGTACATCGGTTATCCGAAGTACCGGCAGCGGGTGGGCAGCAGGCACATACCCATCATGCGGCTGACGCCCGCCGGCTAGCCGATCTCAGACAGCAGCGCAGGTAGTGGCTGCGCTGAGGCTTTCCCCGCGGCGAGCCTGATACCGGCTCAGTCCGCTTCCGGCCAGCGCTGCGGCACCCGGCGCAGCCTGGCGAGGTCGTAGCCCTGCTCGGCGACAATCGCGGTGAGGCGCTCCCAGGCGGCGTCGCTGACCTGCGGCTCGCGCGTCATGATCCACACGTAGTCCCGCTTCTGGCGGCCGATGACGGTTTCCTCGTAGCCATCATCCACGTGCACGATGCGGTAATCGGCCCGGAACGGCCAGATGAACTGCATGCCCCAGATGGCGCCGGACTCGTCTTTCACCACACCGTTGGGGGTGTAGGTTTTCACCGGCCCGTCGAAGCCACCCTTGCGATAGCGGAACACCGTCTGGATGCGCCCGTCCGCGTCGCGGCTGTAGGTTTCCGTGGCGTTCCAAGCCTCTTTCTCGATGAACGTGGGGATGTGCGCGATGACATACCAGCGCCCCATGAAGCGTTCAATGTTCACCGAGTCTTCGGTGGCTATGGGCTGTTTCGGCATGGACTGGCAACCTCCGAGCAGCAGCAGCGCGATGACGCCAAGGAGCGCCCTCGATGTGGTCATGTGCGCTCTCCGTGATGTGAACATGGCCGCCATGCTGGGCCAGCCACCGTGTGGGCACCGTGAAGCAGGTGTGCAGTTGTTGTGGAAACCGGCACTTGCACCGGCCGGGGCATCGTTCCTACACTTGCCTGCACTGCACCATCCGGGCCCGATGATGATGACACTGCCCCGCCCCCTGCACAGCCAGGGCATGCTCAACCGCTACGCGCGGGTGCGCTCCAGCGATCCGGAGGAAACCCGGCTGGGTGTCGGCGAAGTACTGGCCCCGCACCGCATGCAGCTGCGCGGCGCCGGGCGCGGCCTGGCCACGCGCTTCAACGTGGCACGGCTGTGCGAGGATGCCGCCGTCACCTACCTGTCCTACGGCACCGACACCGAGGTGTATCCGGGCTTCGTCAACAACAAGTATTTTCTGCAGATCCCGGTCAGCGGGCGCGCCGAGATGCGCGTTGGCCGGCACAGCATGCGCATCGGCCCGGGCATGGCCACCATCGTCTCGCCGGCGGAGCACTTCACGCTGGCAATGGATGCCGACAGCGCCTTCACCACCCTGGTGCTGCACGAGCGCCTGCTGATGGCCATGGCCGAGGAACTCGGCGGTGGCCCGCTCACGCAGTCACCGGTGTTCAAGCCCGGCATCGACACCACCTCGGCCGAGGGGCGTGCGCTGGTGAGCGCGGTGTGGTCCCTGGCCATGCGCCTGGACGAGGCGGGCACGGCCGTGGACGACGAGGCTGACATGGCCCGCGAGGTCGCCGCGCTCATGCTGCTGAACCAGCCCCATGATCACCGCTGGCGGCTGGAGCGCGACACCGGCGCCGCCGGGCGCAGCGTGTCACTGGCCTGCGATTACATCCATGCGCACCTGCGCGAGCCGATCAGCCTGGCCGAGCTGTGTACCGTTACCGGCGTGCCGGCACGCACCCTGCGCGCGCACTTCGTGCGCATCACCGGGCTGGCGCCCAAGGCCTTCATCGAGCGCGAGCGCATGACGCGCGTGCACGCGGACCTGCGCCAGGCCCGCGACGGCGAGACCGTCACCGGCATCGCCCTGCGCTGGGGCGTGGGGCACCTGGCGCGCTTTGCCGGCAACTACCATCGCCACTTCGGCCTGTACCCCTCCGACACCCTGCGCACCCGCCGCCGTCGCCACTGAGCGTCGCCGAGCGCGCCTGCAGGCACCACGCTGCCTGCGCTGCCAGAGCGGCGCGCGCTGCGCCAGCAACCGCAGCCCTTGCCTTGACGGACCCATAACGGAAAACGGCGCCCGAAGGCGCCGTTCTCACGAATGGCTGATGCAGTTCTCTCAGATCAGAACTCGTAGGCCATGTTGATGTACCACTGGCGGCCACGGTCGAAACCCTCGTTGGTCCAGCCGAAGGCGTCCTGGAAGTTGCCGAAGATGGCGAATTCCTTGTCGGTGAGGTTGTCCACGCCGCCGGAAATCGCAAAGCCGGTGTCCTTCACATCCCAGCGCACGCTCACGTTGATGAGGTGCAGATCATCCTGCACCAGCTCCGGGTTGGGGATGCCGAACGCCAGGCTGGTGCCGGCAAAGGGCCCGCCCGCAGGCGTGGGTGCGCCCAGGCGCGGGATGTTGTTGGAGTTGGTGCCGTACTCGGTACGGAAGGACCACTCGAAGCGCGGCGTCAGGTAACCCCAGCCACCGGCCAGTTCCATTTCCTTGTAGACCTGGATGTTGGCCGTCCAGTCCGAGATGTGCTCGAAACGGCTGTCCTCGGTCAGGCCCTGCACATCGCCGGCCAGGTTCTTGCGGTCGGCATCGGTGAGGCCGGCGCTGCCAGTGATGATCCAGCCCGCAGCCGGGTTCAGGAATACCTCCATTTCGATACCCTTGATCTCCGCGTCGCCGGCGTTGGTGACGAAGGGGCCGGCACGGGACGGGTCGGCAACCAGCAGCTGCAGGTCGGTGTAATCCGTGTAGAAGGCCGCGAAGTTGAAGCGGAAGCGATCATCCCAGCCCTGGTACTTGAAGCCGACTTCGTAGGAGGTCACGAACTCCGGGTCGAAGTCGGGCAGTGCCGGCTCCGGCGGGAAGATGCGCTGCGTGAAACCACCGGACTTGAAGCCCTCGGAAAACGTGAAGTAGGTCATCAGGTCTTCCGTCCAGCGATAGGACAGGTTGACCATGGGCACCGTTTCCTTGGTCTTCTGCGAGACTTCCTCCAATGGCAGCACGCGATCACCCACGGCGCACAGCGGCGCACCCGGGACGCCCGGCGGGCAGGTCAGGGGCAAGGGGCCGATGGGGAAGAACTCGAAGAACTGGTCGGGCAGGTAGTCGCGCGTGTCTTCGGTGTAGCGCAGGCCGACGGTGATGTCGAGCTTGTCGGTGGCATGCCAGGTGCCCTGGCCGAACACGGCCCAGGAATCGGCACCGAAGAAACCACCCGACTGGATGTGCACCTGCGAGAAGCGCACCGGGTTGATGTTCTTGCCGTCTTCCTCGAAGTAGTACACCCCGAGAATCCAGTCCAGCTTGTTGTCGAAGGCCGAACCGAGCAGCTGCAGTTCCTGGGTAAACTGGTCCTGCTCGTAGATGTCGATCAGCCACGACACGCGCTGTGGGCCACCGTCCTGGTCCACCGAGAACTCACCCTCGAAGGTGCGGTAGGAGGTGATGGACTTCAGCTGCAGGTTGTCGGTGATGTCCCAGTCGATGGTCAGCGCCGTGCCCCACACGTCCAGGTTCTGGTAGCTGGGGTCGGTACCGAAGTTGGTGTCCTTGCTGCCGTCGTCGATGTAACGCTGGTTGTAGCAGGCCGGGTTGTTGAGGTTGGCCGGGTCGAAACAGGCGGTGAAGTTGAACGGGAAACCGCTCGCCGCGGCCGGGTCGAAAAAGGTACCACCCGGGGCGATGCCACCGCTGGCAAGCTGCGCCGCGATGGTGTTCTGCGCCACCGTCATCGACGGCGCGCCGCCGGGCGCGAGCAGGCCTTCGTTCAGCGGCTGGATGCCGGTGTTGACCTGCGCCGGGCCGTTCTCACGGTCGCGGCTGTAGTCCACCGTCCAGTTCACTTCCACCTTGTCGCTGGGCACCCAGCGGGCGGCGAAGCGGGCGGCGACGGTGTCATCGTTGCCGAGATCCAGGCCGTCCGAGGGCCGCTCCACGAAACCGTCCTGCTGGAAGGACGCCGCCGAGAAGCGGGTGAACAGCGTATCGGTAATCGGCAGGTTCACGGTGCCGCGGATGTTCAGGCGGGCATCCGTGCCGAAGCGCATGTCGACCTTGCCGCCGAACTCCTCGTCCGGCTTCTTCGATACCAGGCTGATGGCGCCGCCGATGGTGTTGCGGCCGAACAGCGTGCCCTGCGGGCCGCGCAGGACTTCCACGCGCTCCACGTCCACGATGTCCAGCACCGAGCCCACGGAGCGGCCGAGGTACACGCCGTCCACGTAGATGCCCACACCCGGGTCGATCACGGGCACGAAGTCGTTCTGGCCGATGCCGCGGATGAACACCGCGGCGTTGGTTACGCCGGAGTTCGTCGGCGACTTGTTCAGCACCAGGTTGGGCGTGAACTGGTCGAGCCGGTCGATGTCGGTCACACCGCGGAAGTCCAGCGATTCGCCGGAGAAGGCCGACACGGCCAGCGGTGCATCCTGGAGGCCTTCCTCGCGCTTGCGTGCGGTAACGACCACTTCTTCAAGCAGGGCCTTGCTGCCCTGCGCCATGGCAACAGGTGGCAACAGGCTGAAACCGACTGCGGCGAGTACCAGCCGCGTCGTGATGCGGGCATTGCAGGTCATGGGATAAGCCTCCCCCGGGACGCTCGGTGATGACAGGCGGCACGATATGTGACGCGTAAGTGACTAATGAACCACAGATCGACGCCGCGGTCTATCCGGAAAAGGCAGTTTTCCCCAGCTTGTGGCGAACAAACAACGAAAAACCGTTGATCAGGCCACGCCCCCGCCTGCCGCCCCGTGCCCGGATCGCCGCGCCCGGATGAGCAGCGACAGCAGCCGTCCGTCGCCCCCGCCAAACACCCCGTTGAGCTGTTCCACGCGGAAACCCGTGCCCTGCAGTACCGACCGCCAGCCTGCCAGGTCCCGGCAATACCAGGGCATCGCGCAGGGGAATGCGAGCGGGAAGGCACCGAAATCCTCGAGCTGCCAGCCGGGCGCGCCGGCGATGTTGTCCGGGTGCGGCGTCTGGATGAGCAGCAGGCCCTGCGCGTCGAGCACGGCGGACAGGCCGGCGAGGGTCGGGCCGAGCTGCTCGGCGAACAACGAGAAGTTGCACAC
>CAYGQN010000326.1:0-5108 GCA_964351795.1 uncultured Gammaproteobacteria bacterium | reverse complement strand
GGGCCTGTCGGCGACACCTGCGGCCGTCGGGCCCGCCCGGGGGGCGGCAGCGGACTTCGACACCGAGGCCGCCACCGAGGCCTACAAGTCGGCTTTTGCGCTGCTGAAGTCAGGCAACTACGACGATGCCATCGCCGCCTTCAACGACTACCTCGTGGCCTACCCCGGCAGCGAGTATGCCGATAATGCCCAGTACTGGCTCGGCGAGGCCTATTATGTGAATCGCCAGTTCGAGGCCGCCATCGGCGAGTACGAGCGCCTCATACAGGCCTATCCGCAAAGCCCAAAGCGCCCCCACGCGGTGCTTAAAATCGGCTACAGCGAGGCGGAACTGGGCAAGCCCGACGCGGCACGCGCCCGCCTCGAGCAGGTGCGCAGCAACTGGCCGAACACGACCGCGGCCAACCTTGCCACGGAGCGCCTGAAGCGCCTCGCCGCCGACAGTGCCGCCGCGGCGCCCTGAGCGCGCCCTTCGGCCTGCTCACGGCTTGCCGCGATGAGTGTCGCGCCAGCGCTTCGCATCACCGAGATCTTCCACTCCCTGCAGGGGGAGACCGCGCGCGTCGGTCTGCCGACCGTGTTCGTTCGCCTGACGGGATGCCCGCTGCGCTGCAGCTGGTGTGATACCGCCTATGCCTTCAGCGGCGGCCGGCCGATGGCGCTGGCGGAGATCCTGTCGCGGGTGGCGGCCTTTGAGTGCCCGCGCGTGACCGTCACTGGCGGTGAGCCCCTGGCCCAGCCCGGCGTGCATGCCCTGATGCAGGCACTGTGCGATGCCGGTCATGCGGTGTCCCTGGAAACCAGCGGTGCGCTGGATACCTCGGCCGTGGACCCGCGCGTGGCAGTGGTGCTGGACCTCAAGGCGCCCGGTTCCGGGGAAGCGCACCGCAATCTCTGGAGCAACCTGGAACACCTGCGCCCCCATGATTGCGTGAAGTTCGTGCTGGCCGATCGCGCCGATTACGATTGGGCCCGGCATCGCCTGGCGCGCCATGAGCTGGCCGCGCGCTGCGAGGTCCTTCTCTCACCGGTCACCGGGCAATTGCCGCCGGCCCGGCTGGCCGAGTGGCTGCTTGAGGACGGCCTGCCGGTTCGTTTCCAGCTGCAGCTGCACAAACTGGTATGGGGCGATGTCCCGGGGCACTGAGCAACGTGCGGTGGTGCTGGTGTCGGGGGGGCTGGATTCCACCACCTGCCTGGCCATCGCCGCCGAGCAGGGCTTCCGCTGCTACGGCCTGAGCGTGGATTACGGCCAGCGTCACGATGCCGAGCTGGCCGCGGCCGCCCGCATCGCCCGCAGCATGGCCCTTGCCGAGCATCGCGTGCTGCGCATCGATCTGCGCCAGTTCGGCGGCTCGGCGCTCACCGATGACAGGCTTGCGGTGCCCGCCGCCGGCGGCGAGGGGATCCCGGTCACTTACGTACCGGCCCGCAACACCATCATGCTGTCGCTGGCCATGGCCTGGGCGGAAGTGCTCGAGGCCGACGACATCTTCATCGGCGTGAACGCCGTTGACTACTCCGGTTACCCGGATTGCCGGCCCGAGTACATCGCCGCTTTCCAGCACATGGCGCGGCTGGCGACGCGCGCCGGCGTGGAAGGCCACGGCGTGAACATCCACGCCCCGCTCATCGATCTCGGCAAGCACGAGATCATCCAGCGCGGTCTGGCGCTTGGGATCGATTATGCGTTGACGGTGTCGTGCTACTCGGCCGACGCCGAGGGCCGTGCCTGCGGCCGCTGCGATGCCTGCCAGCTGCGGGCCGAAGGGTTTCGTGCCGCCGGGGTCGCCGACCCCACGCGCTACGCTGCTTGAGCCCGCGTACGGGCCGCGGTTGGCCGGGGGGCAGATCGCTGGGATCGCTGCAGACGCGGTTTCAGCATGGCTGCAGGGGAGTTGGTGTCACCGGCCGATGCCGGTGAGACGATGGCCGGGCTGGCCGAAGCCTGAAGGCGGACTATCGGTGCGCCGTTCAGCTGCCGCGGACGGTCGGTGCGAGAACGCTGGCGTAGCGCAGCGGCGCCCGCAGTTGCAGGTAGGCGTCGTAGCGGGAGCGGATGGCGCGCAGGTAGGCCACCGTCTGGCCGCAGCGGCACAGGCCCCTGCCATCCTCGCCGGCCGGGCGCCCGAAACCGAGCATGACCTTCTCCACGTGGTCGAACCAGCGGTCCGGATCCAGGCCCAGTCGCTGCGCCTCGCGCCTGGCGGCCCGCACCCGACCCGGCCCGGCATTGTAGGCGGCCAGCGAGAACCAGTTGCGCTCCATGACCGGCAGGCTGTCCTCGAACTGCGCCCGCAACCAGTCGAGGTAGGCCACCCCGGCATGGATACCGCGATCCGGGTCGTGCAGGTTCCTGAAGCCCATCTGCTCGGCAGTGGCCGGCATGAGCTGCATCAGGCCGCGGGCACCCGCATCGGATACCGCGCCGGGGTTGAAGCGACTCTCCTCGTAGGCGGTGGCGAGAATCAGCCGCCAGTCGAAACCGTAGCGACGACCGTAGCGGCGGGCGATGTCGTCGTAACGGGAGATCGGTTTCTCGCGCGCGGGCGCCTGCCGGAAATCGGCGCGCTCGAAGTAGCGTCGCTGCAGGATGTTGTAGAACTCGCCACGAAAACCCGAGAGCAGGTAGTCGTCGAGGGCGCTCAGCAGCTGCCGGTTGCTGCCGCGCACGGCGAAGCGATAGGGATGCTCGTTGTCCAGTGACAGCACCGACTTCAGTTGCGGGTGTTCATCCAGGATGCGCGGCAGGAAATGGCTGTCGACGATGAGTGCGTCCCAGCGGCCGTCCTCGAGGGCGGCCAGGGCGTCCTGCGGGCTGCCGCTGCGGATCGCCCGCGGCGCTTCTTCGAACAGCCGCCGCTGGAGCGATTCCACCAGCAGCGGATCGGTGAGGTCCGGGTGCCAGGCGACCGACAGCCGGCCGAGCGAGCGGCGATCCGCCGGAATTGCTGCATCCGCCCGCATCAGCAGCGTGGGGGACACGTGGTGGAAGGCCCGGGACAGCGCGAACGGTGAGTCCGGCCCGGCCTCCGGCAGTGCTCCGCGGGCGGAGATAATGTCGCCCTGGCCGCGTATCAGCGCCGCGCGCATCTGCTCCGGCGTATCCGCCAGGACCACGCGCAGGCGCAGGCCGTGTTCGCGGGCGAAGTCGGCAATCACTTCGTGTTCGAAACCGGCCGCCGCGCCATCGTCGAGAAAGAAGTTGTCCCGCTGGCGGCGGGTGATGACCCGCAGCACACCACTGTCGCGAATGGCATCCAGGTCCCCGTCGCGCAGCTGCGGCGTGGCGGCGAGCAGGGGTGAGCTGAGCAGGTGGTGATTCAGCGCGGCGAGCAGCGCCGGGTTGCTCTCGCGCACCGACCACTGTCGCGGCCGTGGCGGCGCCACCTCGAAGGCCACCCGCAGGCCGCGCCGCGTGCTGCTGCTGTTGTCGCTGACGATGGCGATGTCGAAATCATGGGCGCGCAGGCCCTCGCGCAGCACGTTGTCGCCCACGTAATCGGGGAGCACGTGGAGCTGGATACCGGGGGCCGCCCTGGCCAGGTGCTCGACCACGGCAAACACCGGGGAATCCTCCCGGATGGCGACCCGGCGGCCGATGAGATCGGTGGTGTTCTCCACGCCCCGGGTGGATTCGCGGACCAGCGCCAGCTGCCGCAGGCTGGCCAGGGTCACGGTGCGTGCCAGCCGCGCGTCCTGGTCGAACTCGATGGGCAGGTCATCAAGGATGATGTCACCGCGGCCCTCGGCAAGGGCGGCCGGCAGGTCCGCAGCCTCGCTCACGGTGACCCAGACCGGCTGCAGGCCGTGTTCATCGCAGAAGCGGCTGATCAGTGCCTGGCGCAGGTCGACGGCGCCGGCCACGCTCACTTCGTGTCGTGCGCGCACCAGCACGCGCAGGACGCCGCTGGCCTTGATGCCGGCGAGGTCGTCGAGGCGGCTGCGCGCCTGCCGGGCGTTGCTCGCCTGCACGCGGGTGATGGCGGCCAGGGCCCGGTCCGGGCGTATCCGGCCGGCGTCGCTCATGGCCGTTTCGAATACCGAGCGGTCCGGTGCCAGCGCTGAATGACCACCCACCGCGACCACGCCCACCAGGATCGCCGCAGCCGCAAAGACGAGGCTGCGGAGGAGGTGGTGACCGGTTTGTCGCGTCCGGGTCATGGGGTTCAGTGATCCTCGTGGTTATCAACCACATGTAGTTGTTTGTTGCAGTGCTGCCTCTAGATATTGAGGTCAGCCGGCAGATCATGCCGCAATCGGGGTGAAATTACAGCATGCGCGATGCTGCGATGCAACACGACGGCTGCGGATGGGTCAATTGTTCACGCTGAGCCAGTGCTCGAGGCTTGCCAGTCGTTCCGGCGTCCCCACGTCCAGCCAGTACCCGCGGTGGACGCAGCCGCTGACCAGGCCCTGGGTGGCCGCATGGCGCAGCAGCGGGGCCAGGGGGTAGCGGCCCGGGCCGGCTTCAGCGAACAGCTCCGGCCTGAGTACCGCAATACCGCTGTAGGTGTAGCGATCGGGGCCGTCCATGCCAACCTGCCCGTCCGCTGTGAGGCTGAAATCACCGCGCTCGTTATGCGGCGGGTTGGGCACCAGCACCAGGTGTGCCAGCGATGGTGGTTCGGAGGGCAGCGCGGCGTAGTCGAAGTCGGTGAACACGTCGGCATTGATGATCGCGAACGGGCCCGGGCCGAGCAGCGGCAGGGCCTGCCAGATGCCGCCCCCGGTCTCCATGGGTTCCTCGCCTTCATGCGAGAACGTCACCTCCAGGCCGAAGCCTGCGCCGGTGCCGAGGTGGGTGGCGATCTGATCGCCGAAGCGGGCGGTGTTCACCACTACTTCGCGGAAGCCGGCGGCGGCCAGCGCCTGCAGCTGGTAGTCGATGAGTGGCCGGCCGTTGGCCGGGACCAGGGGCTTGGGGCGTTGCCGGGTGAGCGCGCCCATTCGGGTGCCCTTGCCGGCGGCGAGCAGGAAGGCTTTCATCGCGTCGAGGCTGGAGTCGGGTGTTGGCAGCGCACCGGTTGGGGCCGGCGTCCCGGCGGGGCAGCAGCCCTGCCCGCCGCCGGCGATCCTACCCCATCGCCCGCAGGAGCGGCTTCAGC
>CAYGQN010000325.1:0-5165 GCA_964351795.1 uncultured Gammaproteobacteria bacterium | reverse complement strand
CACCTCGCCGGCGCGCGGCGCACGCAGCAGCAGCTGCTGTTTGGGCACGATGACATAGGGTGCACGGATGCGGTTCCAGCGCGCCACGTCGCGGTAGTCGAGACCGTAGCGCCAGGCGATGGAGTACAGGGTATCCCCGGGGACGACACGATAGTAGTTGGCGGGCGTTGCCGTGCTCACGCCGGGGCCGGCCTGGCCCTGGCGGGTGACCGGCGCCGGGCCGGCGCCGCGACTGGACTGGCTTTCCACGGGCGCCCGCACGCCACCCGAGCAGGCATTGAGCAGCAGCGCGAATGCCAGCCAGGCGGCAAGCCGCCCCGGGCTCCGCGCGGCCATGCGCTGCTCAGCCGATACCGTCGAGCATCGGGACGAAGCTGACCTGGTCGAGAATCTGTTCCTCATACCCGCTTGCGGTTCTCGTGATCAGCCGGAGTTCCTGGGCGCCGCGACCACCGACGGGCAGCACCAGCCGGGCGCCGATCGCCAACTGCTCCAGTAATGCCGCGGGCACCTCCACCGGCGCCGCGGCACACAGGATGGCATCGTAAGGGGCGTACTTGGGCCAGCCCTCCATGCCATCGCCGTGCCGCACGCTGACATTGCGAATCTTCAGGGCCCAGAGACGCTCACGCAGATTGTTGGCAAGGGTGGCGATGCGCTCGACAACGTACACCCGCACGGCCAGCTGCGACAAAATGGCGCTCTGGTAGCCGCAGCCGCCGCCGATCTCCAGCACGCGCTCGAGCGGGCGCTCGCCGATGATGGCCTCGGTCATCCTTGCCACCACGTAGGGCTGGGATATCGTCTGCCCGTGGCCGATGGGCAGGGCGCTGTTCTCATAGGCACGGCTGGCCAGTGCCTCGTCCACGAACAGGTGTCGCGGCGTCGTGCGAAGCAGTTCGATCACGCGCTCGGAGCGGATTCCCATGCCGCGCACCTGCTCGGCCAGACGGTCACGCGCGCGCTGGGAGGTCATGCCGATGCCGTCGAGCGGGTCAATCATCCTGGCGGTCCACCCCGAGCCAGTTCGCCACGGTCTCCAGCGCGCTGTAGCGCGTGAGATCGGTATGCAGCGGGGTGACGGAAACGCAGCCACGGCGCACGGCATCGAAATCGGTCCCGGCGCCGGCATCCATTTCAAGGCCCGGCGGGCCGATCCAGTAGATCGGCCTGCCTTTCGGGTCCTGCGCCCGGATCACCTGTTCGGCCTTGTGACGGTTGCCAAGCCGGGTGGTCTCGATGCCAGTGATATCCACCGATGGCCGGTCCGGCACGTTGATGTTCAGGATGGTGTCCGCCGGCAGCGGCCTGGCGAGCATGGCGTCGATGAGTTCGAGGACGATCTGCGCGGCGGCATCGTAATGGGTGGGGTTCTCCCCTGCCAGCGAGACGGCGATGGCCGGCAAGCCGAGGTAGCGCCCCTCCATGGCCGCCGCGACGGTGCCCGAATACAGCACGTCGTCCCCCAGGTTAGCCCCTTCGTTGATACCCGACACCACCATGTCCGGATACTCCTCCAGCAGGCCGGTGATGGCAAGATGCACGCAGTCGGTCGGTGTGCCGTTGACGAAGTAGTATCCGTTGTCGGCGCGCTGCACCCGCAGCGGTGCATCCAGGGTCAGCGAGTTGCTGGCGCCGCTGCGATTGCGGTCCGGCGCCACCACGACCACGTCGCCGCGCTCGCGCAGGGCCTCGGCCATCACACGGATGCCACGGGAAAGGTAGCCGTCGTCGTTGGCGACCAGGAATCGCATCAGGCGCCGGCCGCGCGGAGCAGGAACTCCAGCAGTGCCTTCTGGGCATGCAGACGGTTGCCGGCCTCGTCCCAGACCACGCTGGCAGGATGGTCGAGCATGCCCTCGCTGACCTCCTCGCCGCGGTGCGCGGGCAGGCAGTGCATGAACAGGGCATGCCTGGCGGCCCCGGCCATCAGCGCCTCGTTGACCTGGAAACCCGAGAACGCGCCCTGTCGCGACCCTGCCTCGTCCTCCTGGCCCATGCTGGCCCAGACATCGGTGACCACCAGGTCGGCATCGGCCACCGCCTCGGCCGGCTCGCCGGTGATGCGCACGCGCTCGCCGGCCTCGGCCACCAGGGCAGCCTCGGGCTCGTAGCCCTGCGGGCACGCGACCCGCAGCTCGAAGCCCATGAGCATCGCGGCTTCGATGTACGAGTTGCACATGTTGTTGCCGTCTCCGATCCAGGCCACGCGGCGGCCCGCCATGGCGCCCCGGTGCTCCACGAAGGTCATGATGTCGGCGAGCAGCTGGCAGGGATGGAATCGATCAGTGAGCCCGTTGATGACCGGCACCAGCGAGTGCGCGGCCAGTGTTTCCACCTTCTCGTGCTCGAAGGTGCGCACCATGATGATGTCGCACATGCGCGAGAGCACACGGGCGGTGTCCGCCACCGGCTCGCCGCGGCCGAGCTGCGTATCGCGGGGCGACAGGAAAATCGCGCCGCCACCGAACTCGATCATGCCGGCCTCGAAGGACACGCGCGTGCGGGTCGAGGATTTCTCGAACACCATGGCCAGTACGCGGCTCGGGAACGGCGCGTGGACCTCGCCGGCAGCGCGCATGCGCTTGAGCTCGATCGCCCGCTCGATGAGCGTCGTGAGCTCGGCAGGAGCCAGGTCGCCGAGGGTCAGGAAATGCCGAATCGAATGACTCATCGCCGAGTCAACACTCCGGCAGCGCCGCGATCAGCGGTGCCACCGTATCCACCAGCAGCGTCGCATCCTCATCGGTGAGCACCAGCGGCGGCACCAGGCGCACGACCCGCTCGGCGGTGACGTTGATGAGCACGCCCTGCTCGCGCGCCGCGTCGACCAGTGAGCCGCAGGGCACGTCGGTCTCGATGCCGATCATCAGGCCACGGCCGCGCACCTCGCGAACGCGGGGGCAATCGGCCAGCGCCGTGCGGAAACCGGCCACGATGCGCTCGCCCAGCACCCTTGCCCGATCGAGAAGTCCTTCGGATTCGATGACGTCGATCACCGTGAGCCCGGCCCGACAGGCCAGTGGATTGCCGCCGAAGGTCGAGCCGTGGCGGCCGGGTGCCATCAGGGCCGCGGCCTTGCCGCGCGCCAGGCAGGCACCGATCGGCACGCCACTGCCAAGTGCCTTGGCGAGCGTCATCACATCCGGCACGACCTGTTCATGCTGGCAGCCGAACCAGCGTCCGGTCCGCCCCATGCCGGTCTGCACCTCGTCGACCATGAGCAGCCAGCCGCGGGCATCGCAAATCTCCCGAAGCCCGGCCAGCATCCCGGCCGGCGCCACCTTGACACCGCCCTCGCCCTGGACCGGCTCGACCAGTACCGCGGCAATGCCCTGGTCGTCCCCGAGCCCGGCCAGTGCATCCAGGTCGGCCCAGGGCAGGTGCACGAACCCCTCCACCAGCGGTGCGAACCCGTCCTGCACCTTGGCGTTGCCGGTGGCGCTGAGGGTGGCCATGGTGCGGCCATGGAAACTGCCCTGGAAGGTGACCACCCGCGGCACGTCGATCCCGCGGGCATGGCCATACAGGCGCACCAGTTTGATGGCGGCCTCGTTCGCCTCGGCGCCGGAGTTGCAGAAGAACACGTTGTCCATGCCGGCAAGCGCGGTCAGGCGATCACCGAGTTCCTCCTGCAAGGGGATCCGGTACAGGTTGGAGGTGTGGATGAGCGTGCGGGCCTGGTCGGCCAGGGCCTCGGCCAGGCGCGGATGCGCGTGGCCGAGTATGCACACCGCCACCCCGGCAACCGCATCCAGGTAGCGCCGGCCCGCGGCGTCGAAGAGCCAGGCACCCTCGCCGCGAACAAACTCCACCGGCTGGCGCGCGTAGGTGTACATCACTGAGCACACTAGACTTGCCGATCACCGAAAATAAAAACCGGCAGCCCCGCCAAGAGGCTGCCGGTGGTTCGTTGCCGCCTGGCGCGCACGCCAGGCCGGCACCGGTGCTGGTGGCGGCTGTCAGCCGCCGAAATTACCGTTTACGAAATCCCAGTTGACGAGATTCCAGAAAGACTCCAGGTACTTCGGCCGGGCGTTCCGGTAATCGATGTAGTAGGCATGCTCCCACACGTCGCAGGTCAGCAGCGGGGTGTGGCCGTCGGTCATCGGGTTGCCGGCGTTGCTGGTGTTCACGATGGCGACGCTGCCGTCGCTGCTTTTCACCAGCCAGGTCCAGCCGGACCCGAAGTTGTTGGCCGCGGAGGTGGAGAACTGCTCCTTGAACTTGTCGAAAGAGCCGAAGGCGGCGTCGATGGCGCTGGCGATGGCACCGGCCGGCGCACCACCGGCACCCGGGGCGAACCCGTTCCAGTAGAAGGTGTGGTTCCAGATCTGGGCGGCGTTGTTGAACACACCGCCGGCCGGGGCCTTGACGATGATCTCCTCCAGCGACAGGTCCTCGAACTCGGTGCCCGGGATGAGGCCGTTGAGCTTGTCCACGTAGGTGGCGTGATGCTTGCCGTAGTGGTAGTCCAGGGTCTCCTTCGACAGCTGCGGTTCGAGGGCGTCGCGTGCGTAGGGCAGTTCGGGCAGTTTGTGTTCCATCATGGCTCCTGGATGCGTTTGGCTTTGCGGCAGTACCCGGCCGGGTTCGGCAGGCGCTGCCGGCGGAAAGACCACCATTATAGGAAGGGCGCCGCGGCAGTCACAAGCACACCGCCGTGGCAGGGGGCTGGCCGATGACCGTTGCCCGGTATGGCCGACCCGGTCTACACTATATTTGTTTCGACTCGAAATATTCAAACACTGCGAGGGTGAGCCGGATGCAAGAAATCATCGACAAGATCAAGGAAACGGTGGCAGAGAACCCGATTGTCCTGTTCATGAAAGGTTCGCCCGAGGCGCCGCAGTGCGGTTTCTCCATGCGCACCTCCGAGGCATTGAAGGCCTGCGGCGCGGAGTTTGCCTATGTCGACGTGCTCTCCAATCCCTCGGTACGCCAGCTGCTGCCGCAGGTATCGAACTGGCCGACCTTCCCGCAGGTGTTCATCGGCGGTGAGCTGGTCGGTGGCTGCGACATCGTCATGGAAATGTACCAGAACGGTGAGCTGCAGAAGCTGATCCAGGAAACCACCGGTACCACGGCCGACTGATCCGCCGGCGGCGCGCCCGGCGCTCAGGCCGAGTCGCGCCGCCACAGGCAGGGCCTGCCCAGGGCGGCAT
>CAYGQN010000324.1:0-5175 GCA_964351795.1 uncultured Gammaproteobacteria bacterium | reverse complement strand
CGTCAATGCGGTCGGCGGTGTACGCGTGACCGAAACGGCCGCCGACCTTGCCCTGTTGCTGGCGATCATTTCCAGCCTGCGTGATCGACCACTGCCGAACGACCTGGTGGTGTTCGGGGAGGTGGGCCTGTCCGGTGAGCTTCGACCGGTGCAGAACGGCCCCGACCGCTTGCGCGAGGCCGGCAAGCACGGCTTCCGTCGTGCCATCGCGCCGAGGGCCAACGTGGGTCGCGAGCAGCCCGAGGGCATGCGCGTGACCGCCGTGACCACGCTGGCCGAGGCGCTGGAGGCCATTGAATGATTGCCGCGGGCGGACCTCCCCGGCAGCAAAGCCGCGAGGCGCAGCCCGCCGGCGTGGCAACGACCGTCGACCGCCGCCCCTGCAGTGGCTGGCCGGCACCGGGTATTGAACCGGGCATACAGCGGAGGGCGGACACATGCACGACGGCGACGACCTGAATACCCTGGTACGGGCTGAAATCGAGGACCTGCATCAATTTTTCGTGGCCTGGTTCACCGGCGCCGCACCGGCCAGCGAGGCCCACTTCCGGGAATGCTTCGACGCGCGATTCGACGCACAGTCGATCATCATTCCGCCTGAAGGCAGCCTGTTGGCGATAGCGGACCTCCGCCAGGTGCTGTTCGGCCTGCACGCGAGCAACCCGGCCTTTAGCATTGCCATTCGCAAGGTCGTCGTGCAGCGTCAGGAAGGCGACAGCATTCTGGCGACCTACGAGGAATGGCAGCGCAATGCCCTGAATTCCGAGCCGGCCGACAATGCCCGGGTGTCCTCGGTGCTCCTGCGTCGCGAGGCGCAGCGCCTGCGCTGGCTGCACATCCACGAGACCTGGCTGCCGGCAGATGCTATTGCCGCTGGTGACTTCGACTTCTAAGGCGCCGGCCGGCTGGCGGCAGCCGCCCGGGCGTAAGCGGGGCTAACCGCTGATGTCGTGCTCGCCGTCGTCGGCACCGTCGCTGATGGCCTCCAGCGGTTCGCCCTCGCGGCGCACGCGCGCCGTGCGGATGCTGGTGCCGGTGGTCTGGACGATTTCCACCGTGTAGGCGCCGATGCGCAGGCTGGTGCCGGCCTCGGGAATGTTCTCCAGCGCTTCGAGCAGCAGGCCGTTCAGGGTTTTCGGCCCGTCGGTGGGCAGGTCCCAGTTGGCTACCCGGTTCACCTCGCGCAGGTGGGCGGTGCCGTCGATGAGGTAGCTGCCATCGTCCTGCGGATGCATGTCACGGCTGTAGGTCTGCATGTCCGTGGTGAACTCGCCGACGATTTCCTCCAGCAGGTCCTCCAGGGTCACAAGACCCTCGATGTCGCCGTATTCGTCCACCACCAGGCCCATGCGATTGCGGGTGCGCTGGAAGTTCATCAGCTGCGTGTGCAGCGGGGTACCGATCGGGACGAAGTACGGGTCCACCAGTATTTTCTCGATGGCCGCCAGCGACAGGGATTCCTCGTCGATGAGCCGCAGGGCGCTGCGTGCATGCAGCATGCCGGTGACGTTGTTGATGTTGCCGCGGTACACCGGCATCCGGGTGTGGCGGGCACTGATGATCTGGTCTTCGATGTCGCCCATGGGCCCGTCGAGATCAATGCCGCTGATCTCGCTGCGGGGGACCATGATGTCCTCCACGGTCACCTTCTCCAGGTCGAGAATGGCGAACAGCATCTGCTGGTGCTTGCGCGGGATCATGGCGCCGGCCTCCTTGACCACCGTGCGCAGTTCCTCTCGCGACATGGCTATCCCCTCGCTGTCGGTCACGCGGACACCGAACAGGGCCAGTACCCGGTTGACGATGGCATTCACCAGCCAGACCACCGGGTAGGTCACCCGCAGGAGGGGGGCGAGTACCACCGAGGCGGGGAAGGCCACGCGCTCGGGATGCAGGGCGGCGATGGTCTTGGGCAGCACTTCGGCGAAGATCAGCATCACCACGGTGAAGATGACCGGGGCCAGTGCAACGCCCACGTCACCGAGCAGGCGCAGCCCGATGACGGTTACCAGCGCGGTGGCGAGGTTGTTAACGAGGTTGTTGCCCAGCAGGATGAGGCCGATCAGCCGGTCCGGGCGATCCAGCAGCCGCTGGGCGCGCTGTGCCGCACGGTCCCCCTGCTCCGCGAGATGGCGCAACCGGTAGCGGTTCAGCGCCATCATGCCGGTCTCGGAGCCGGAGAAGCAGCCGGACAGAATCACCAGCACCACCATGGCGCCGAACAGCATTGACAGCGGGATTTCGTCGGCGCCGGTCATGGCCGCAGTTGGCAGGCGTTCAAGGCGGGATGCGGTATCAGGCCTGGTGCAGCAGGACTTCCAGCACGAACTTGCTGCCGAAGAAGGCCAGCATCAGTACCGCGAAACCGGCAATGGTCGAGCGGATGGCGATGCGTCCGCGCCAGCCCAGCAGCAGCCGCCCGCCCAGCAGCACGGCGAACACCAGCCATGCGACCACGGACAGTACCGTCTTGTGCAGCAGGTGCTGGGCCAGAAGATCGTCGACAAACATGAAGCCGGCAACCAGGCCCGCGGTGAGCAGCACGAAGCCCACAGTGATCACCTCGAACAGGAAGGCCTCCATGACCAGCAGGGGCGGCAGCACCCGGAAAATGGACAGGGGTTGCCGACTGCGCAGCCGGCGCTCGGCGAAGGCCAGGATGATGGCCTGGAAGCAGGCCAGCGTAAGGAGACTGTAGGCGACCACGGAGAAGGCGACATGGGCCTGCAGGCCGAGTGGCGCCGAGCTTGCGAAGATCTTCTGGCCCGGGGTGAGCCAGTCCACGGCCACGGCAATGGCGGCCAGGGGCCAGATGAACACGGCCAGGTTATCCACCGGCTTGCGCAGCAGCGAGAGCAGGAACACCGCGGAGATGATCCAGGTGACCAGCGAGGCGCTGTTGGACAGGCTGAGATTGAGCCCGGCGTCGGTCAGCATCACGCGGGACAGGGCGCCGGCATGCAGGGCGAGTGCCAGGGCCGCCAGCGGCACGCTGACCCGCCGCGTGGTCGCACCGGCGCCGTCCGGCCCCGTGAAGGAGCGCAGGATGCTGGCCGAAGCGAGCAGGTAGGCCAGTATCGCGGTGAGGCTGAGAATGATGATTGTCATGGTCGCTCGATCGCCCGGTTCGATGATCGCACAATCACCGGGGTGATTGAAGCACGCGCCGGCCCGGGCAGCGCCGCCCGGCTCCGGTATAATCGCAGCCCTCCACTACACAGTCACTTTCAGGGTAAGCGAGCGGGAAGCCAAATGTTCGAAAACCTTCAGGAAAAACTCGCCAAAGTCGTCAAGGACCTGCGCGGGCAGGGCCGCCTCAGCGAAGACAACATCGCCGAGGCGCTGCGCGAGGTACGCACTGCGCTGCTCGAGGCCGATGTCGCCCTGCCGGTGGTCCGGGAATTCATCGAGCGCGTGCGCGAACGTGCCATCGGCCAGGAGGTCATCGGCAACCTGACACCGGGCCAGGCCCTGGTAAGGGTGGTCCGCGATGAACTGACCGCGCTCATGGGCAGCGAGGCCAGTGAGCTCAACCTGCGCGCCACGCCGCCGGTGGTCATCCTGATTGCCGGCCTGCAGGGATCGGGCAAGACCACCAGCGCTGCCAAGCTGGCGCGCTGGCTCATCGAACAGCAGAAGAAGACCGTCGCCATGGTGTCCTGCGACATCTACCGGCCGGCCGCCATCGACCAGCTGCAGACGCTGTCCGCCGAGGTCGGGGCCACCTTCATCGCCTCTGCCGCGGGCGAGCGCGTCAGCGATATCGCCGAGCGCGCTGTCGACACCGCCAGGCGGCAGTTCGCAGACGTGCTGATCATCGACACGGCCGGCCGCCTGCACATCGACGAGGACATGATGCGCGAGGTCAGCGATCTGCATGCCCAGGTCCGGCCCACGGAGACACTGTTCGTCGTCGATGCCATGATGGGCCAGGAGGCAGTCAACACCGCCCGTGCCTTCAACGAGGCGCTGGCAGTGACCGGCATCGTTCTGACCAAGGCCGATGGCGACGCCAGGGGCGGCGCGGCACTGTCGGCCCGCCATGTCACCGGCCAGCCCATCAAGTTCGTCGGTGTGGGCGAGAAGACAGCCGCGCTGGAAGTGTTCCATCCCGATCGCATGGCCTCGCGCATTCTTGGCATGGGCGACATGCTCGGCCTCATCGAGGATGTCGAGCGCCAGGTCGACAAGGACAAGGCGCAGAAGCTCGCCACGAAGCTCAGCAAGGGCAAGGGCTTCGACCTGCAGGACTTCCGCGAGCAGATCGAGGAGATGAACAAGATGGGCGGCCTGCAACAGCTGGTGGAAAAACTGCCCGGCATGAACGAACTCCCGCCCCAGGCTGCCGCCCAGCTGAACAACAACCAGTTCGGCCGCTTCGCCGCCATCATCGACTCCATGACGCCGCACGAACGCCAGTACCCGGCCATCATCAAGGCTTCGCGCAAGCGCCGGATCGCCGCCGGTTCGGGCACCGAGATCCAGGACGTCAATCGCCTGCTCAAGCAGTTCACGCAGATGCAGAAGATGATGAAGAAAATGAAAAAAGGCGGCATGGCGAAAATGATGCGGGGCCTGCAGGCCAACATGCCCAAGGGCATGCCCTTTTCCTGAAGCCGGCGCACTGCCACGCAGGCGCGGGCGCAGTGTGTGGGCGGAGAACACCCATTGGATGAGGATCTGAAGCGCCGGGCGCTGGAGTACCACGAATTTCCGCAACCGGGGAAAATCGAGGTCGTCGGCACCAAGCCACTGGCAAACCAGGGTGACCTGGCGCTGGCCTACTCGCCCGGCGTGGCCGAGCCGAGCCGGCTCATCGCCGAGGACCCGGCGGCCGCCTCGCGCTTCACCGGCCGTGGCAACCTGGTGGCGGTCATCACCAACGGTACGGCGGTGCTCGGCCTTGGTGATATCGGCCCGCTGGCCGCCAAGCCGGTGATGGAAGGCAAGGCGGTGCTGTTCAAGAACTTTGCCGGCATCGATGTGTTCGACATCGAAATCAACGAGAAGGATCCGGATCGGCTGGTCGAGATCATCGCCAGCCTCGAGCCCACCTTCGGCGGTATCAATCTCGAGGACATCAAGTCCCCCGAGTGTTTCATGGTCGAGGGCAAGCTGCGCAACCGTGTGAACATTCCCGTGTTCCACGACGATCAGCACGGCACGGCCATCATC
>CAYGQN010000323.1:0-5182 GCA_964351795.1 uncultured Gammaproteobacteria bacterium | reverse complement strand
CTGGGTGTACTGCGAGGTCCAGTCCGCCACCGCCTGGTCGACCAGGTCGCGCTCGGCCTCGCGCCGCCGGATCGTGCCCCACTTGCCCTCGCCGGCCACCTCGGGGCAGCCCATGGCATCGGCCAGGCGGGCGAAAATCTTGTCGTTGGTGCAGGCGATGGCGATCCAGCGCTCATCAGCGGTCGGGTAGTGGCTGTGCGGGACGACGTTGACGGTGCCCGGCCCCATGCGCTCGCGCACGTAGCCGCCCTGGTCGTAGGCGGGCGCCAGCTCGTCGAGGATGCGGAAGATGGTTTCGTACAGGCCCACGTCCACCACCTGCCCGGCCCCGTCGCGGTCCCTGGCGCGCAGCGCCATCATCACGCCGAGGGCGCCGTACAGCCCGGACAGGTAATCGGCCAGCGTGGCGGAGCCGGGTGTGACCGGCGCCCGGTCCGGGTAGCCGGCGAGGTAGGAAATCCCGCCGAAGGCGTTGGCGATGCGGCCGAAACCGGGCCGGTCACGGTAGGGCCCGGTCTGCCCGTAGGCCGACACCCGCAGCATCACCAGCCGCGGGTTGATTTCATGCAGCACGTCCCAGCCAATCCCCCAGCGCTCCAGCGTGCCGGGCTGGAAGTTCTCGGTAACCACGTCCGCGTCGGCCACCAGGCGCTTGAAGATGGCCGCGCCCTCGGGCTTGCGGAGATCGAGGGTGACGCATTTCTTGTTGCGACTCTCGGACAGCCACACAAGCGTTTCCCCGCAATCGGTGGGTGTCCCGAACTTGCGCATCGGCTCGCCGCCGGGCAGCTCGACCTTGATGACTTCGGCACCGAACTCGGCCATGAGCGTGGCGCAGTGCGGCGCCGCGATGTAGGTGGCGATGTCGATGACGCGGATGCCTTCCAAAGGTTTCATCGGGGGGTGCTCCCTGGGGTGTGCGCTAAGCTTGCCGGACGGCGCGTGAACTATAATGTCCGGACATTTTGGTGTAAAGTTCGGCGCTCTTCGCGCCCGAGAAAACGACCAGGAGGACTCCCGCTCATGAGCAGCCTACCCGCAGGGGACAGCGCGCCGGCGCCGGCCCCGGCCACCACCATCGCCGCCACGCTCGCCCGCTTCGCCGCCGACCTGGACCTTGCCGGGGTGCCCGGCGCGGTCGTCGAGAAGGCCAAGCTGAGCATTCTCGACGCCATCGGCATCGCCCTGGCGTCCAACACCTACGAGTTCGCCCGCCGCAGCCTGCAGGGCATTCGCGCGCTCGGCGGCGACGGCGGCCACGTGGTCATCGGCCAGCCCTGGCGGCTGCCGCTGCGCGATGCGGTGATGGCCAATGGCACGCTGGTGCACGGCCTGGACTTCGACGATACGCACAGCGCCAGCGTGCTGCACGCCACGGCCAGTGCCTTCCCCACGGTGCTTGGCGTTGGCGAGCAGCAGAACGTCTCCGGCGCCGGGCTGCTGGCGGCCTACCTGGTGGCGGTGGAAGCCGATGCGCGCATCGGCGCCGCCGGTCGCGGCCAGTTCCAGGTGCGCGGCTTTCACCCCACCGGCCTCATCGGCGCTTTCGGCGCGACGCTGGCAGCCGGCCGCCTGCAGGGCCTCGATGCCGACGCACTCACCCACGCCCAGGGCATCGTGCTCAGCCTCGCCTCGGGCAGCCTCGAGTTCCTCGAGGACGGCGCCTGGACCAAGCGCATGCATCCGGGCTGGGCCGGCGTGGGTGCGGTGACCGCCTGTGCACTGGCACAGGCCGGCTTCGCCGGGCCCGGCAAACCCTACGAGGGCCGCTACGGCCTGTACCGCACCCACCTCGGCCCTGACACCCTGGTGGACCTCGCGCTGTGCACGGCAGACCTCGGCAGTACCTGGGAGATGCTGAACGTGGCCGTGAAGCCCTATCCCGTGTGCCACTTCATCCATGCCTTCGCCGACGCCGCGCTGGCACTTCGCCGCGCCCACGGCCTTGCGCCCGCGGACATCGAATCGGTCACCGCCCTCATCCACCCCGACCAGGTGCAGGTGGTGTGCGAGCCGGAGGCGGCCAAGCGCGTGCCGACCAGCGATTACGAGGGCAAGTTCAGCCTGAACTACGTGGTGGCCTCGGCGCTGGTCAAGGACCGCTTCACCCTGGATGAGCTCGAGGACGATGCCCTGCGCGACCCGGCCACGCTCGAACTGGCGAAGCGCGTGAGCTACCAGTTCGATGACCGCTCGCTGTTTCCGAAGTACTACTCCGGTGCAATCACCATCCGCACCCGCGACGGGCGCGAACTCACGCACCGCGAGGATCACAACCGCGGCTCCGACGCCAACGCGCTCAGCGCCGAAGACATCATCGAGAAATTCCACGCCAATGCCGCCCGCGCCATTGCCCGCCCCCGGGCCGAGGCCATCGCCGATGCCGTCATGGGGCTGGAGTCCGCCCCCGGTATCGATGCGCTCGTGGCCAGCCTGGCCAGCGCCGGCTAATCAACGCAAGAGGAAACGTCCAGCCATGTTCATGTCCGCCGAGGCCTACAGAGAATCCCTGCGCGAGTACAAGCCGGTCGTCTACCTTGACGGCGAACGCGTGGAATCGGTTGCCGATGAGCCGCGCCTTGCGCCCGGCATCAACGCCATTGGCGCCACCTACGACTTCGCCCTGCAGGAACGCTACCGCGAGCTGATGGTGGAAACCCAGGCCAGCACCGGCCTGGCGGTGAACCGCATGCTGCACATCAACCGCCATACCGAAGACCTGATGAGCAAGCTCGAAGCCGTGCGCCTGCTGTGCCGGGAGGTCGGCTGCGCCCAGCGCTACCTGTCGCACGATGCCGTCAACGCCATCTGGCAGGCCACCTGGGCCATGGATGCCGACGACGGTGGTGAAGTGCATCAGCGCTTCCAGGCCTACCTGCACGATGCCCAGGCGCGCGACCTCACCCTCGGCGTGGCCATGACCGACGCCAAGGGTGATCGCACCCGCCGCCCGCACGCGCAGAGCAATCCCGATGTGTACGTGCACATCCGCGAGCGCCGCAGCGACGGGATTGTCATCTCCGGCACCAAGGCCATCGTTACCGGCGGGCCCTACGTGCACGAGTTGCTGGTCATGCCCTGCCGCACCATGGGCGAGGAGGACCGGGACTTCGCCGTGTGCTGCGCCGTGCCGCTGGACGCCGAGGGCCTGACCATCGTCACCCGCCCGGCCGGCCGGCCCGGTGATCGCGCCGCCCGGTTCAGCGCCCGCTACGGGCAGGCCACGGCGGTGTGCATCTTCTCCGACGTGTTCGTGCCCTGGGAGCGCGTGTTCATGGCCGGGCAATGGCAGCACAGCGGCCACCTGGTCACCAGCTACGCCAGCCATCACCGCCACAGCTGCATCGCCGCCCGCGCCGGGTTCGGTGACCTGCTCATCGGCGCCGGCGTGCTCATGGCCGAGGCCAACGGCCTGGACCCGGATCACGTCGGCCATATCCGCGACGACCTGGTGGACCTCATCAAGATCGTCGAAGGCTTCTACGCCTGCGGCGTCGCGGCCTCGGTGTATGGCATCGAGGATCCGGCCGGCAACTGGCAGCCCGAGCCGATGTTCTCCAACGTCGGCAAGTTGCTGCTGGCCAACCAGATCTACGACATGCAGCGCCTTGCCCAGGATGTGGCCGGCGGCCTCATCGTCGCCCTGCCGGGCCCGAAGGAGGATCACAACCCGGCCACGGCCGGTGATCTCGCCGCCCTGCTGCGCGGCCGCGACGACATCCCCTACGAGGCCCGCATCGACGTCGCCCGGATGATCGAGGACCTCACCGCCTCGGGCACCGGCGGCTGGTACTCGGTGATCAGCCTGCATGGCGGCGGCTCCCCGGCCGCCATGAAGCGCGAGATCTACCGCAACTACCCGCTGCAGGAACGGCGCGAGCTGGTGGAGAAGCTGCTCGACCGTGGCGTCGCCCACCAGGGCACCGGCTCGCCGGCACGGCCGAAGCAGCTCGGCCAGTGCTGCCCCACGGGTTGCCGGGCCCCGGACGTGCCGGTGCCGGGCGGCGCGGGCAGCGACTGAGCCCCAGCCGGCAGGCGCGCCCCGGGGTGAATGTCGGCGGCGGGCGGCATCAGACACCACCGGCCGGGCAGAGGGGCGGCGACGACCCTGACCCCGCGCTGCCCCGCGCCGCTGTGAGCCTGACGGCCTCGCCGGTCGCAGGTGCCCGCCGCCGCGGCGCGCCTGACCACGGCGCCGGCCCTGCGTGCCCGACCGCGGCCTCTAAGCTGCCGGGCGCGCCCCATCGCGGCAACGCCCCGGCTGGCCATCCGGGCCCACGGCCAGCCGGCCGGGCCGGGGCTGTCGAGGGCCAGCAGGGATATAAATCCGATTCAGCGACTCCAAGGCAGCGCCAACATGGCAAACTGCACACTCCTGGAGCGCAATCATGACCCGAACCACCGCCACACTGCTGTCCGTACTGCTTTATTGCCTGCTTCCTGGCGCGGCCGCCGCGATGGACGCCACCGATGACGGCGCTCCGGCTGCCGGCCAGGCCGATCATCCCGAACACCGCGGCGAGGCGCCGGCCGGCGGACGTTCTGAAGGCACGATGACCAACGAGCGCCTCGCCGGGCTGCTGGCGCGCATCGACCCCGAGGCCGAGGGCCGACCCGGCCTCTGGCGCCTGCGCTACCAGGATTACCCGGTGCTGGTCATCACCGACGAGAACGCGGACCGCATGCGGATCGTGGTGCCGGTTGCCGATGCCGCGGGCCTCGACCCGGCGATGCTGGAGCGCCTCATGCAGGCGAATTTCGATGCCGCCCTGGACGCCCGCTACGCCCTGGCGCGGGGTGAAATCCTGGCGGTGTTCATCCATCCGCTGGCCAGCCTGAGCGAGCACGAGTTCTTCTCCGGCCTGGCCCAGGCGCTCAACCTCGCCGCCACCTTCGGCACGACCTACAGCTCCGGTGCCCTGCTGTTCGGCGGCGGTGACAGCGCCAGCCAGCAACGCCAGTACTACGAATCGATCATGGAGCGTGCCAATGCCATCTGAGGGCGAGTGCTGAATGACGGGGCGTTGGCACATCGCGGTGCTGGCGCTGCTGTGCTGGCCCGGCGCCCTGGCGGCGCAGACCGGCGAGCCGACCGCCGCCGCGCCCGCCCCGGCGGCGCAGCGTGCGCCGCTGCCGGATTCAGACGCACCGGCGCAGGCGGAACCCGCGCCGGCGGCGGATC
>CAYGQN010000322.1:0-5184 GCA_964351795.1 uncultured Gammaproteobacteria bacterium | reverse complement strand
CCATTTCGATCACCAGGTCCACGCCGCGCCCCCCGGTAGCGCTCATGACTTCCTCGACCACATCCTGGCGGTTGTAGTTGATGGTGACCTCGGCACCGTGCTCGCGGGCCCGCGCGAGCTTCTCGTCAGAACCGGCCGTCGCGATGATGCGCGCGCCGTGCAGCTTCGCGATCTGTACGCAGGCGGAACCCACACCGCTGCCGGCAGCGTTGACCAGCACCTCCTCGCCGGCGCGGAGCCGGCCCTTGTTCACCAGCAGCTCCCAGGCCGTGGTGAACGCGACCTGGCCACCGGCGGCATCCTCGAACGCCAGCCCCGCCGGCATGTGGATGGCATTGCGTTCCTCGATGACGCAGTACTCGGCATAGGTGCCCCAGCGCGTCACGCCCAGCTTGTCGAAGCGATGGCAGATGTTGTCGCGCCCGAGCAGACAGTTGCACACGCGCTTGTCGCAGGCGCCGAAATTGATGGTGAGAATGGGAATGACGTGATCACCCTCGCGGAACTGGCTGACCCCGGGACCCAGCCCGGCAACAACACCGGCGCCCTCGCAACCCATCACATGCGGCAGATTGAAGTCGTAGCCGGAGATGCCGTTGCGACAATCCACGTCGAAATGGTTCAGGCCGATACTGCGGATGTTGATGAGGATCTGCCCGGGCCCGGGTTCCGGTGTTTCGACGTCCTCGTAGCGCAGCTGCTCGATTCCGCCGTGTTCTCTCAGGATGATCGCCTTCATGTTCCTCTCCCCCATGACTTGCCGCAGGCCACGGCAGCATAACCCGCCTGGTCAGGCCAGGGGGAAGGGACAATTCCGGGCGGGCGGGACTGCCCGGCGCGGCTTGGCGCCGCCTGCGACGGGCGCTACAGTGCGCCCAGGAGGCGGGCGATTCGGGGCACATGACTGCCCGGCGACGGCAAGGGAGAACAACCATGAAACCAATTCTGCGCAGGCGCGCCCCGGGCGCGCTTCTGATGGTACTCATGCTGGCCAGCACCACGGCAGGCGCGGCCTTCAACAGCCTGTTCGTGCTCGGCGACAGCCTGAGCGACACCGGCAACGCATTCGCAGCGAGCTTCGGTATCACCGAGGTGGCGCCGTATAGCAACCTGGTGCCGGCCCTGCCCTACAGCAGCGGTCGCCTCAGCAACGGCCCGGTGTGGGTGGAAGCCCTGGCGACCGGACTGGGCCTGCCGGTCAACCCGTCCCTGCTCGGCGGCACCGGCTTTGCTTTCGGCGGCGCACGCAGCGGCAGCCTGCCCGGCGTTGCCGATTCCAGCGTGAGCCTGCTGACCCAGGCCAGCACCGCGGTCAGCCTGCTCGGCACGCTGCCAAGCAATGCCCTGTACGTCGTCTGGGGCGGCAGCAACGATGTCCGCGAAGCCGCGACGCTGGCGGCGCCCGGCACTCCGCAGGCGCTGGCCGATGCCCAGGCCGTGATCGCCGCCGGCGTGCAGAACATGGCCACGGTCATCTCCACCCTGGCCCAGGCCGGCGCCCAGACGCTGTTCCTGCCAAACGTGCCGGACGTCGGCCTTACCCCGGCGGCGCTTGCCGAAGGCCAGCTGGCAGCCGCCGGCGTCAGCCAGCTGGCATCGGCGTTCAACGCCAACCTGGCCAACCTGCTGCCTGGGCTGGCAAGCAGCTTCGGCATCAATATCATCGGCTTCGATACCTTCGGGCTGGTCAATGCAGTCGTGGCCAACCCGGCGGCCTTCGGCTTCAGCAATGTCGTCGACCCCTGTCACTTCGCCAATGGCGGGCTGGGCTGCGCCAACCCTGATGAATACCTGTTCTGGGATGGCATCCATCCGACCGCGGCCGGCCATGCGCTCATCGGTGCGCAGGCGAGCGCGGAGCTGGCGACCGCGCTGATACCCGTGCCCGCGGCCGCGCCGCTGTTCCTGGCCGGCCTGCTGGCCCTGCGGCGGCTGGCGGGGCACCGCGCGCGCGGCTGAACAATGCCATGCCGTGCCGCTGCCGGCGCGGCCGGCAGCGGCGACTCATGACCACGCGCACCGGCTGGTATCGCAGGCCGGCGGCCCGGGAGGCGGCACCATCCCCTGCGCCGGCACGGGCAGGATTCATGCCACGATGAACGCAACCGACACAGGCAAGACAGGCCTATCATCCATGACGCCCGAACAGATACTCGGCATCGACCGCGCGCACGTCTGGCATCCCTATGCCTCGCAGCTCGACCCGGCCCCGGTGTTCCCGGTGGCCAGCGCGAGCGGCGTACGCCTGCGCCTGGCCGACGGGCGCGAACTCATCGATGGCATGTCGTCGTGGTGGAGCGCCATCCACGGCTACAACCACCCGGTCCTGAACGAGGCCGCGAAAGCGCAGATCGACTGCATGTCGCACGTGATGTTCGGCGGCCTCACGCATGCGCCGGCAGCTGCCCTGTGCCAGCGCCTGGTGGACATCACGCCGGCCGGGCTGGACAAGGTGTTCCTCTGTGACTCCGGCTCGGTGGCGGTCGAGGTGGGGATCAAGATGGCGCTGCAGTACCAGCTCTCGCGCGGCAGCACGCAGCGCAACGAATTGCTGACCATTCGCGGCGGCTACCATGGTGACACCTTCGCGACCATGGCGCTGTGCGATCCGATCACCGGCATGCATCACCTGTTCAGCGGCTTCCTCAGCCAGCATCACTTCGCACCGCGCCCGCCGGCCGGCTTCCACACCCGCATCAGCGACGCCGACACCGCCGATATCGCCGCCCTGCTCGATGCCCGCGGGGATCGCATTGCCGCACTGGTGCTGGAGCCCGTCGTGCAGGGTGCCGGCGGCATGTACTTCTATCCACCGGCCTGGCTGGCCGCGGTGCGCGCGTTGTGCAATCGCCATGGCGTGCTGCTGGTGGCCGACGAGATCGCGACCGGCTTCGGTCGTACCGGTACCCTGTTCGCCTGTGAGCATGCCGACATCAGCCCCGACATCCTGTGCCTGGGCAAAGCGCTCACCGGCGGCTACCTGTCGCTGGCGGCGACACTGTGCACCGGCGCCGTGGCCCGCGGGATCTGCGAGGGTGAGGCCGGGGTGTTGATGCACGGGCCCACCTTCATGGCCAACCCGCTCGCCTGCGCGATCGCCGACGCCAGCATCGACCTGCTGCTCGGCGGCGACTGGCGCGCCGACATCGCGCGCCTGGAGGCGGGCCTCGACAGCGGGCTTGCGCCGGCGGCGGGACTGCCCGGCGTGGCCGATGTTCGGGTGCTTGGCGGCATCGGCGTCATCGAGCTGACCGAGCCGGTGGACATGGCCATCGTCCAGTCGCGGTTCGTGGAAGCCGGCGTGTGGGTGCGTCCCTTCGGTCGCCTGGTGTACACCATGCCGCCCTACATCATCGATGACGCGGACCTTGGCCACTTGTGCGCAGCCATGGTGGAGGTCGTGGCCTCCCTGGCCTGAGCCGCGGACCAGGCTGCCCTGCTGCTCGCCGGGCCGGCCGGCGCACTGGCCCGGGCAAACGGTCGGTGAGGATCCCGCGGCCCGCCGCGGCGCCGGCAAATGTGGCAGGCGGCGATGCCGGCGGCGCATGCCAGCCCCGGTACGAGTGCACGCTGGCGATCGCCGCCGAAGTCCCGAACGGCGTAGACATCAGGCGCCCACAAGCAGCCCAAGGCTCGGCAGGGCGGTACCGCCACGGTTACAATCCGCCCGCACGCGGCCGGGAGTGCCGCACCAGGCGAGCGAGGCAATGTCCGACATTCCGACTGAATTCATCAACGTCGCACCGGTATCCGAACTGCCGGCCGATGGCCTGCACCGGTTCCGCCATGAAGAGCACGATGTGCTGGTCTGCGCGATGGCCGGGGCCTTCTACGCGGTGGAGAACCGCTGTTCGCACCAGGCCCGGCCCCTGCACATGGGCCGCCTGCGCGGCGGGGCGCTGTACTGCCCGGTGCACGGCGCGAAGTTCGACCCGGTTACCGGCGCGGCCGGCAGCCCGCCGGCGACGACGGCGCTGGTCACCTTCGAAACCCGCGTCGTCGATGGCGTGTTGCAGGTGGCACTGCCCGCCTGAGCAGGCACCCCGGGCTCAGGCCGCGCGCAGCGCGTCCTCGGCCGGACGGTAATCGAGGTTGAACCCCCGCGCCACCGCCTCCACGGTGAGTTGGCCGGCATACACGTTCAGGCCCGCCCGCAGGTGCGGATCGGCCAGCATGGCCTCACGCGCACCGGCATCGGCCAGTGCCAGTGCGAACGGGAGCGTGGCGTTGTTCAGCGCGAAAGTCGATGTGCGCGGCACCGCGCCGGGCATGTTCGCGACGCAGTAATGCACAACGCCCTCCTCCACGTAGGTGGGTGCGGAATGCGTGGTCGGCCGGCTGGTCTCGAAGCAGCCGCCCTGGTCGATGGCCACGTCCACCACCACGGCACCTTCCTTCATCTGCTTCAGCAGCGCCCTGTCGATGAGCCTCGGCGCGGAGGCGCCGGGGACCAGCACCGCCCCGATGACGAGGTCCGCGCGCAGCACCGCCTTCTCGAGCGCATCGGTGGTGGAGAACACCGCGTCTATGCGGCTGCCGAACGTGGCGTCGAGATACTCCAGTCGGGGCAGGGATCGATCCAGCACCGTCACGCGCGCCTCCATCCCCACCGCCATTCGCAGGGCATTGGTGCCGACCACACCTCCGCCGATCACCACCACCTCGGCCGCGCCGACGCCGGGCACACCGCCCAGCAGGATCCCGCGCCCGCCCGCCTCGCACTCCAGGCAGTGCGCACCGGCCTGGATGGACATGCGCCCGGCCACCGCGCTCATCGGCGCCAGCAGCGGCAGCCCGCCGCGGGTATCGGTGACGGTTTCATAGGCGATGGCGGTGGCGCCGGAGGCCAGCAGCAACTCGGTCTGCCGGCGGTCGGGCGCAAGATGCAGGTAGGTGAACAGCACCTGCCCTTCCCGCAGCAGCAGGCATTCCTCGGGCTGCGGTTCCTTGACCTTGATGATCATGTCGGCGCCGGCGAAAACCGCCCCGGCATCCGGCGCGATGCTGGCGCCGGCGCGCTCGTAGTCGGCATCGTTCATGCCAATGCCGCGGCCGGCGCCGGACTGGACGCTGACGCGGTGACCGCGCGCCACGAGTTCGCGGACGCTGGCAGGCGTAAGACCGACCCTGAACTCGTCCTTTTTGATTTCCGTGGGGACACCGACTTGCATGCCTGACTCCTTC
>CAYGQN010000321.1:0-5203 GCA_964351795.1 uncultured Gammaproteobacteria bacterium | reverse complement strand
CTGCTCGGTTGCCAGGCGTTGCTGCATGCGCTGGCCCAGACGGGCCCCGGCGCGGGCGAACTCGCGCCGCAGGGCGGCCAGGTCCGGGCCGACCAGCTCGGCGGCGGCCGAGGGCGTGGGGGCCCGCAGATCGGCGCAGAAATCGGTGATGGTGAAGTCGATTTCATGGCCCACGCCGCTGACCACCGGCAGGGGGCAGGCAGCGATGGCGCGGGCGACCGACTCCTCGTTGAAGGCCTGCAGATCCTCCAGGCTGCCGCCGCCGCGGGCAATGATGAGCACGTCCACCTCGGCGCGGCCGGCGGCGATCCCGAGCATCCGGCAGATGGCCGGCGCGGCGTCCGCGCCCTGCACCGGCACCGGGTAGAGAATGACCGGCAGGCCCGGGGAGCGCCGCGACAGCACCGACAGGATGTCGCGCACGGCCGCCCCGGTGGCCGAGCTGATGACCCCGATGGCGCGCGGAAAGCGCGGAATGGCCTGCTTGCCGGCCGGATCGAACAGACCCTCGGCATCGAGTTTCGCTTTGAGTTGCTCGAAGGCCAGCCGCAGCGCGCCCTCGCCGGCGGGCTCCATGTGCTCGGCAATGAGCTGGTAGTCCCCGCGCGGCTCGTACAGCCCGAGGCGGCCGCGGATGAGCACCTGCTGGCCGTCGCCGGGGCGGAACTTCACCCGGCCGTTGGCGTTGCGGAACATGGCGCAGCGCACCTGTGCCTTGCGGTCCTTGAGCGAGAAGTACCAGTGCCCGGAGCTGGGCCTTGCCAGGTTGGACAACTCGCCCTCGACCCAGATCACGCCGAACTGGTGCTCGAGCAGGTCCCGCACCTCGCGGTTGAGCTGGCTGACACTGTAGACGAGGCGGTCGGAGGTCGCGGACATGACCGCATTGTAACCGCCGCACCGGGGCAAATCAGTTTCCGGCTGGCCGCGGCATTCGATATAATGCGCGACCTTCCGGCCGGTGACCCCTGATGCGACTTTCTGGCGAAGCCCTCACTTTCGACGACGTTCTGCTGGTGCCGGCCTACTCGGCCGTGCTGCCACGCGAAGTCAGCCTGGCAACCCGCCTGACCCGCAGCATCACCCTCAACGTACCGATCGTCTCGGCGGCCATGGATACCGTCACCGAGGCGCGCCTGGCCATCGCCCTGGCCCAGGAGGGCGGCATCGGCATCATCCACAAGAATCTCACCCCCCAGGCCCAGGCCATGGAAGTGCAGCGGGTGAAGAGCTTCGAATCCGGCGTCATCCAGAACCCGTTCACCGTGTCGCCGGCAACCACCATCGCCGAGGTGCTGGCGCTCACCCGGGCCAAGAACATATCCGGCGTGCCGGTGGTGGAGGGCAAACAGCTGGTAGGCATCGTCACCAGCCGCGACCTGCGCTTCGAGACCCACTACGACGAACAGGTCGGCAGCATCATGACCCCGAAGGATCGCCTGGTCACCGTGAAGGAGGGCGCCGAGCGCGAGGAGATCATCGCGCTGCTGCACAAGCACCGCATCGAGAAGGTGCTGGTGGTCAACGACGCCTTCCAGCTGCGCGGCATGATCACCGTCAAGGACATCCAGAAGGCCACCGAGTTTCCCAACGCCTGCAAGGACGAGCGCGAGAGCCTGCGGGTGGGCGCGGCGGTCGGCACCGGGGCCGGCACCGAGGAGCGGGTGGAGGCGCTGGTCGAGGCCGGCGTGGACGTCATCGTCGTGGACACCGCCCACGGCCACTCGCGCGGCGTGCTCGCCATGGTCGAGTGGGTCAGGAAGCAGTTTCCGGCGGTGCAGATCATCGGCGGCAACGTGGCTACCGCCGATGGCGGCAAGGCGCTGGCCGATGCCGGCGCGGATGCGGTGAAGGTGGGCATCGGGCCCGGCTCCATCTGCACCACCCGCATTGTCACCGGCGTGGGCGTGCCGCAGATCACCGCCGTGGACAACGTCGTCAACGGCCTGGCGAACACCGATGTGCCCGTCATCTCCGACGGCGGGATCCGCTACTCCGGCGACATCGCCAAGGTGCTGGCCGCCGGTGCCAACTCGGTCATGATCGGCAGCCTGTTCGGCGGCACCGAGGAGGCCCCCGGCGAGGTCGAGCTCTACCAGGGCCGCTCCTACAAGTCCTACCGCGGCATGGGCTCCCTGGGCGCGATGAGCCAGAAGCACGGCTCGGCGGATCGCTACTTCCAGGAAGCCGGTGAAATCGAGAAGCTCGTGCCCGAGGGCATCGAGGGCCGGGTGCCCTACAAGGGCCCGCTGTCGGCCATCGTGCACCAGCTGGTCGGCGGCCTGCGGGCCGCCATGGGCTACACCGGCTGCGCCAGCCTTGATGAATTCCGCACCCGCACCGAGTTCACCCGCATCAGCGGCGCCGGCATGCGCGAGAGCCATGCCCACGACGTCACGGTGACCAAGGAAGCCCCTAACTACCGCCTGGACTGACGCCCGGGCCGGTCTTGCAACGACGGAGCGCGCCGCCAATGGCCCCGGCCAGTGATATCCATGCCGACAGGATCCTGATCCTGGATTTCGGCTCGCAGTACACCCAGCTCATCGCCCGCCGGATCCGCGAAGCGCAGGTGTTCTGCGAGATCCACCCCTTCGATGTCCCGCTGGACTTCGTGCGCGAGTTCGCGCCGCGCGGCATCGTGCTGTCCGGCGGGCCGGAATCGGTGAACCTTGCCGACTCCGTGCGCACGCCGGCCGGCCTGTTCGACCTCGGCCTCCCGGTGCTGGGGATCTGCTACGGCATGCAGACCATGGCGGCCGAACTCGGCGGCACGGTCGAGGCCGCCGCGCATCGCGAGTTCGGCTATGCCCAGGTGCGCGCCCGCGGCCATTCGCAGCTGCTGCGCGACATCGAGGACCACGTCAACGCCGAGGGCCACGGCCTGCTCGACGTGTGGATGAGCCACGGCGACCGCGTCGCGGTGCTGCCGGAGGGCTTCAAGGTCATTGCCTCCACCCCCAGCGCGCCCATTGCCGGTATCGCCGACGAGGCCCGCCACCTGTACGGGATCCAGTTCCATCCCGAGGTCACGCACACGCGCCAGGGCGCGCGCATCCTCGCCCGTTTCGTGCAGGAGATCTGCGGTTGCATGGCGCTGTGGAACACCAGCAGCATCATTGCCGACAGCATTGCCAGGCTGCGCGAGCAGATCGGCGCGCGCAAGGTGCTGCTGGGCCTGTCCGGCGGGGTGGACTCCTCGGTGGTGGCGGCCTTGCTGCACCGGGCCATCGGCGACCAGCTGACCTGCGTGTTCGTCGACAACGGCCTGCTGCGCCTGAACGAGGCCGACCAGGTGATGAAGACCTTCGCCGAGCACATGGGCGTGCGCGTGCTGCAGGTGGACGCCGAGCAGCAGTTCCTCGAGGCGCTGGCCGGCGAGTCGGACCCGGAGGCCAAGCGCAAGATCATCGGCCGCGTGTTCATCGAGGTGTTCGAGGAGCAGGCGAACCGGCTCACCGACGTCGAGCTGCTGGCCCAGGGCACGATCTACCCGGATGTCATCGAGTCCGCCGGCGCCACCACCGGCAAGGCGCACGTCATCAAGTCGCATCACAACGTCGGCGGCCTGCCCGAGCGCATGCGCATGCAGCTGGTGGAGCCCCTGCGCGAGCTGTTCAAGGACGAGGTGCGCCGGGTGGGCCTGGAGCTCGGCCTGCATGCCGACCTGGTGCAGCGCCATCCGTTCCCGGGGCCGGGCCTGGGCGTGCGCGTGCTCGGCGAGGTGCGCAAGGAATACTGCGACATCCTGCGCCAGGCCGATGCCATCTTCATCGAGGAACTGCGCGCCCATGATCTGTACGACAAGGTGAGCCAGGCCTTCGCCGTGTTCCTGCCGGTGCGCGCCGTGGGCGTGAAGGGCGACAGCCGCGACTACCAGTACGTGGTGGCCCTGCGCGCGGTGGAAACCGTGGACTTCATGACCGCCCGCTGGGCCGAGCTGCCCTGGGCCTTCCTGGACCATGTCTCCCGCCGCATCATGAACGAGGTGGCCGCGGTATCGCGGGTCACCTACGACATCTCCGGCAAGCCGCCGGCCACCATCGAGTGGGAGTAGCGCGCCGACTGCGCGCCTGCGGCCCGCGATGAACGCCAGCCCCTCCATGCCGGCCGGCAGCGGCGCCATCGCCGTGGCCAGCGCTGCCGACGAGGCCTTCATGCGCGAGGCGCTGGCGCTCGCCGGGCAGGCCGCCGCCGCCGGCGAGGTGCCGGTCGGTGCGGTGCTGGTGCGCGATGGCCTTGTCATCGGCCGCGGCTGCAATGCGCCCATCGGCCGCCATGATCCCAGCGCCCACGCCGAGATCCTGGCACTGCGCGACGCCGGTGCGGGGCAGGGCAATTACCGCCTGCCGCACACCACGCTGTACGTGACCCTGGAGCCCTGCCCGATGTGCGCCGGGGCCATCGTCCATGCGCGCGTGGCCCGGCTGGTGTTCGCCGCCCCCGATCCGCGTACCGGGGCGGCCGGCAGCGTGTTCAGCCTGCTGGACCAGACCGCGCTGAATCACCAGGTGGCGGTCAGCGGCGGTTGCCTGGCGGCGCCGGCCGGCGAGCTGCTGCGGGATTTCTTCCGCGCCCGGCGCGGCCGGGGTGCAAGCTAGTGCAGGATCTGGCCGCCGACCTGGGGCAGGCCTGCCAGCGGGCCGGGGCGGTGCTCGCCTGCGCGGAGTCCTGCACGGCAGGCTGGATCGGCAAGCGCATCACCGATGTGCCCGGCAGTTCGGCCTGGTTCGACCGCGGTTTCATCACCTACTCCAATGCCGCCAAGCAGGACATGCTGGGCGTGTCGGCGGAAACCCTGGCGCAACATGGCGCGGTCAGCAGCGAAACCGCCGCGCAGATGGTGCGCGGTGCGCTGGCCGCCAGCCGTGCGGACCTGGCCGTGGCCGTCACCGGCGTGGCCGGGCCCGATGGCGGCACCGATGACAAGCCCGTGGGCCTGGTCTGGATCGCCTTCTGCCGGCGCGGCGGCGAGCCGGAGTGCGAGCGCCGGCAGTTCACCGGCGGGCGCGAGAATATCCGTCGCGCCACGGTGCGCGCCGCGCTGGAGGGGCTGATCCGCCGGCTGGGCTGATGGCGCGGCTGTTCTTCGCCCTGCTGCCCCCGGAGGACGTGCGCCAGGCGCTGGTCGCGGTGCAGGCCGATGTCCTGCCAGGCCGGGCCAGGGCCATACCACCGGCGAACCTGCACCTGACCCTGGCCT
>CAYGQN010000320.1:0-5228 GCA_964351795.1 uncultured Gammaproteobacteria bacterium | reverse complement strand
ATCACCCACTTCGGCCCCGACGGCAACCTGTTCTCGGACCTGGAGAACACCTTCCGCCGGTACGCCGAGACCGGTGGCGGGCGGACCCGCCGCTACGTGCACACCGACGGGGAAGCGCTGGAAACCGGCTGCGCGCCCGGCACCTTCACGCCCTGGCAGGACATGCCGGCAGGCACCGACCTGCTGCTCTACGAGGGCCTGCACGGCGCGCTGGTCACAGAGTCGGTCAACATCCCGCGGTTCGTGGACCTGCTGATCGGCGTGGTGCCGATCATCAACCTGGAGTGGATCCAGAAGATATGTCGCGACCGGGCGGTGCGCGGTTACAGCGCCGAGGCCGCAACCGACATGATCCTGCGCCGCATGCGCGACTACGTGCTGTACATCACGCCGCAGTTCTCCCGCACCCACATCAACTTCCAGCGGATCCCCACCATCGACACCTCCAACCCCTTCGCCGCCGAGCGCATCCCGAACGAATCCGAGAGCGCCGTGGTCGTACACGTACAGGACCGCAGCATCATCGATGTGAGCTACGAGGAGCTGCTGGAGACCCTGGACGGCAGCTTCATGTCCGGCCCGGATACGTTGCTGGTGCCCGGGACCGAGTACACGCGGGCCCTGGAGATCATCATCTACCCGGTCATCGAACGCATGATGCGCGCCCGCGCGGACTGACCCACGCCGGCCCGGGTGGGCCGCCGGCGCGGCGCACCCGGCGGACCGGCGCCGCCCCCGGTCACCACCGCCGCCGGATCGTCCGCGACTTCGCCGCTATACTGAACCCGGGTGAGCCGTCGAAAGGATGCCGATATGCGTACGATCCTGGTACTCAACGCCAAGGGCGGGTGTGGCAAGACCACCCTGGCCACCAACCTCGCCGGCTACTACGCCAGCCGCGATGCCAGGGTCACCCTGGCCGACTACGATCCGCAGGGCTCCAGCACCGACTGGCTGGCCGCCAGGCCGGCCGACAAGCCGGCCATCCGCGGCCTGGCGATGTGGTCCGACGAGGCCCAGCGCACGCCCGCCGGCACCGAGTACCTCATCATGGACGCGCCGGCGCGCACCCACGATGAGGCCCTGGTGCCGCTGGTGCGCCGGGCGCAGACCATCATCATGCCGGTGCTGCCCTCGCCCATGGACATGCGTGCCGCCGAGCGCTTTCTCGGGGAACTGCTGAACATGCGCCAGGTACTGGACGCGAAGGTCAAGCTGGCGGTGGTGGCCAACCGCGTGCGCGACAACACCCGCGCCGCCGGCGCGCTGGAGGACTACCTCAACGCGCTGAAACTGCCGAACGGTCGCAAGCTGCCCTTCCTGACGGTGCTGCGGGCGAGCCAGAACTACATCCGCGCGGCCGCGCGGGGGCTGTCGGTGTTCGAATTCGCGCCCTTCGCCACGCTGCAGGACCGCGAGGAGTGGAAGCCGCTGGTGCGCTGGCTGAACAGCCCCAACAGCGTGCCCTGAGAGCGCCGCGCCGCCGCCCTGGCGACGCAGTTGCGGGCATTCCGCGCCCTCACGGGCATGCGTCGGGGCTCACCGGGCAGGCACAACGGCGGCCGTGCCGGCCTGCTCCCACCTGCAGCGCTGCCCGCGGGCGGGGCCGACACAACAACCCGGGCTAACGCGTCAGTTGCTGCGGGCAGCCGGCGAATCGGGCTCGGCGGGCGTATCGGCGCCCGCGTCGGCCGTTGCTCCGGCCACCTCGGCCTCCGTGACCTCGGCCTGGGCCTCGATAACCGCATCGTCAGGTTGTGCCGGCTCGGCCGGGGCCGCTGCGCCGGCGGGCGTCCACGGCGCCACGCCACGATCGGCCGCCACCAGCCGCGCCAGCGCCTGTTGCGAGCAGGCGCCGGCGGCCTCATGCTCGCCAAGCTGGTTCAGGCACTCCACCAGCAGGGCATAGACTTCCGCATCCGGCTCCTGTTCGACGGCCTTGGCGAAATAGCCACGCGCCTTGCCCCACAGCTCCTGGCGCATGCTCAGGCGGCCCAGGGCCACCAGCAGGGTCGGCTCTTCCCCGTAACGGCCGAGCCAGGTTTCAGCGGCCCGCAATTGCTCGCCGGCGTCGGCCGCCTGCAGGGTGCCGTAGCGGCGCACCAGCGCTTCGTCGAAGTTGCGCTTGATGGCCTTGCGCAGAGCCTGCTCGGCATCGGCGATGCGATCCTCGGCCACCAGGCCCTCGACATAGCTCAGCAGGAACGCCGGCTCGGTCCGATAGCGTCGAGGGATCTGGTTCCACATCCCGGTCGGATCGCTGTCCGGCGCGGCCAGCAGACCCCGGTAGACCTGCTGCTCCAGGCTACCCAGTTCAGCGCTGTCGAGCACACCACGCTTGCGCAGCCGCGGCATCAGGCCCTGCAGCGCACCCCATTCACCGCTCTGGCGCAGAATCTCGTACAGCATCCGCAACGCGCGGCGATTCCCCGGCTCGTGCTCCAGGAGATCCGCAAGCGTGGCCCGGGCCTGCTCGATCTGGCCCTGGCCGAGTTGCATCTCCGCCCGCGTCAGGCCCACCGCGGCGCGCGCGTCCGGCTCGACCTCGTGTGCCAGGCGCAGGTAGGCGTCGCGGCGCTCGATGGCCGATTGCGCCTGGGCGGCGCGGGCGGCACCGAGGTAGTGCAGCAGCGCCATGTCGCTGTTGCGGGCATTGTGGGCCAGGGAGCGCTCGGCGCGCTCCCAGTCCCCGGCCGCCAGATCGACCAGGCCCTGCCACAGCGCCTTGCGGGCCCGGACGCGACCGCGATCGCGCTGCCAGCGCCCGACCGCGCGGTGCGCCGTCAGTGTGCTGATGAGCAGGCGCAGCAGGACATAGCCAATGACCAGCACCAGCACCATCGCGATGACGAAAATCGCGAAGCTGGTGCGGATGGCCTTGCCCTGGTAGCTGATGATGACGAAACCCGGATCGTCGAGAACGAAGTCGCCGATGTACAACGCACCGGCAAGCGCCACCAGGATGAGCAGGAGATAGAAGAAGGCTTTGAGCAGGCCACGCATGTGCAGGCGCCCCCGTCAGGCATTCGCCCGGATGGCGCGGATGGCATTGAGCGAGCCGCTGACCTCCGGAATGGCAGGGGCGAGTTCCACCGACTGCATCTTGCGCAGGGCCTCCAGGGCCGCGATGACCGCGCTCGATTGCTGGTCGAAGTACTGGCTCACGAGCGTGGTCAGCAGCTCCAGCGAGGCCTGCAGGTTTTCAGTGTCGCGGCGCATGACCGCCAGGCGGGCGGTCACCAGCTCCGTGCGCAGGGTTTCGATGAGCAGCCTGCGGCCGTCGGGATCGGTGATGACCGCATCCGGGATTTCCAGGGTTTCCACGTCAACGAGGTCCACCAGGTCGTCCCACATGCGGGCCAGCACCGCGGTCGCGCCGCTGCCCGCCGGGGCGCCGTCGCCGCCGAGCTGCGGCGTTTTCACCAGCTCGATGTCACGCAGCGGCAACTCGTCTATGCGGCGGGTGAGATCGGCCAGGTACAGCGCCAGGCCGGCATGGTCCGGCCGCGGCACCGCCTGCAACGCGCTGATGTCCTTGACCAGCTGTTCGCGCACCGGGATGAGGGCGGGATCGTTGAGCTCGCGGATGCGCCGGTCCGCCGCCTCCATGGCCGCCAGCGCGGAGCCGACGTCGCCCTCCAGCCGCAGCCGCTCATTGGCGGCGAACAGCAGGTACTCGATTTGCGCCAGCACCCAGTCCCTGTCATCGGCGCGCTGCTCGGCACTGATCCTGGAGACGATATCGCTCATCTCCTGGAAACGGCTGTCGACCTTGCGCTGGTAGTCGGCGACCGCAGCATCGGCCCGGGCATCCACCGCGGCATCCAGGCCTTCGATACGACCGCGCATTTCGCCAAGCCGCTCATCGACGCGCCCGGACAGCGCCGCGACCTGGTCCTCGACGCCGCTGCTCGCCTGCAGCGCCTGGCGCATCATCTGCTGCAGCCACCAGCCCACGCCGAGTGCCACTGCGATCGCCAGCAGGCCGGTGGCGATGGCCGGGCCCCAGCCGCCCGAGCGTTTCGGTGCCGGTTCGCCGGCGTCCCCGGCGGTGCCCTGCGTCGCCGCGTCATCGGAGCCTTCCGGCATCCCGTCCGCTTCGGCGGCCTCGGCCATGAAGGCCTCCAGGTCCTGCTCCGCCCCCTGGTGTTCCCCGTCGTCGCTGCTGTTCTTGTCGTTCATGTCAGGCTGACTCTTTCCTGCGGCCGCGTCCCTGCAAGGGGCGAGAAGGCCCTATTGTAACGACGCGGCGGGCCTCAGGACCAATCGCCCGGCCGCCCCGCGCGCGCCCAGTCCACCAGCGCCGCCACCAGATCGGCGTCGTGCGCCGAGGCCGCCGTCAGCAGCGGCCCGCGAAACCCGGCCCGCCGGGCCGTATCCAGCAGCCGCTCGGCGGGCACCACCAGCGCAGCATCGAAGCCGTCGCTGCGCGCCGCCCGCTGCAGCAGGCCGGCCAGTGCCGCGATGATTTCCCCGGAGCTCACCACCATCGCATCCGCCTGCGCACCGAGCCGGGAGCGCACCTCGGCGGGCGTGAACGCGCTGGCTTGCCGGCGATACACCACCACCGGCCGGACCTCGGCACCGCGGCGCGCGAGCGTGTCGGCCAGCAGCGTCCTGCCGCCTTCCCCGCGCACCAGCAGCACCGGCCTGCCGGTCACGGCCGTCTGCTGCAGTGCGGGCAGTTCCAGCAGGGCCTCGGAATTGAAACCCGCCGCCGGGGTGGTGACCGTGGCGCCGGCGTCGGCCAACGCAGCGGCGGTCGCGCGGCCGACGGCCAGCAGCCCGGCGCGCCAGGCAGATACCGGGCCGAGCTGGGCCAGCGCCTGCTCGACCGCGTTGCGACTGGTGAAGATGGCCAGGCTGTCCGGCTGCGCCAGTGCCTGGCGGACGGCTTCCGGCGCCGCCACCGGGCAGGGCAGGATGCGGATGGCCGGCAGCAGCGACACCCGCGCGCCGGCGGCCAGCAGGGCCTGTTGCAGATCGCCCGCCTGCGCCGCCGGCCGCGCCACGACGACGTTGAGGCCATCGAGGGGGCCATCCCGCGGGCTGTCCACTCAGGCCGCTCCGGCGAAGTGTCGCCGCCAGGGCCGGGCCGCGAGGGCAGCGCTGGCTGACATGCCGGCCGGGCCGGGCTCAGTGCTTGAGCGCGTCGAGGATGGCGCCGGCGCCGGCAGCCAGCAGCTGCTCCGCAACGTCGGTACCGATGGCCGCGGCATCGGCCGCCG
>CAYGQN010000319.1:0-5232 GCA_964351795.1 uncultured Gammaproteobacteria bacterium | reverse complement strand
CCCGCCATCGGCAATGGCCTGGCGCAGGGCCGCATCGTCCCGGGCCCGCTCGGCCAACAGGGCGAAACGCTCGGCCACCTTCAACAGACCGCGGGCGGCGATATCACTGCCGGGCTCCAGCTGTGCCAGCCGCGAGTAGTAGTAATACGCGTTGTCGCCGGCCGGCGATGTCAGGCGGAACTCCTCCAGGCTCTTTTCGGCCAGCCAGATCAGCGCGCCCTTCACCTGCCCGCTGTCCGGCTCGCCCACCGCCGCGCCGGCCGTGGCCGGCTGGGCCGCGGCGCCGGCAATCACCTCGCTGGGCGGCACTGCCTCGGGCGCGGAGCGCAGCTTGTCGCCGGCCGCCTCGAAACGCCGCGCCGCCACCATCACCCCGCCGAAAATGCTGGAGGCGATGATGAGCAGCACCATCAGCGTGGCCTGCAGCTTCGAGCGCTGCGGCCGCTTGCGCGTTTTCTCGGCCTCACCCTCGATGGTGTCGATGCGGATGTTGTCATCGGAGCCGGTGATGTCGAGGTCCGGGTTGGCGTGCAGCTGGGCGCTGGTGCGCACCAGGCCGCGCTCGCCCAGGCCATCGATGTACTGCATCAGGCTGGCGCAGTCGCGAAAGCGATCCTTGCGGTTCTTGGCCATCATCAGCTCGAGCATTTCCTGGTAGCTCTCCAGGCCGTCGGGCAGCTGCGGGATGGGCGCCTGCTTGTGCTGCACGATGATGTCCACCACCGACTCGGCCGTATAGGGCTTCATGCCGGTGAGCATCTCGTACAGGATCACGCCCATGGAGTAGATGTCGGCGCGCCCGTCGATCGGCCCGGCGGCGGCCTGTTCGGGTGCCATGTAATTCGGGCTGCCCAGGAAGATCCCGGTGGAGGTGAGATCCAGGTCGTGCGTCATGTGCTTGGCGATGCCGAAGTCGCTGAGCAGCGGGGTGCCGTCGAGGCGGAACAGGATGTTGCCGGGCTTTACGTCGCGGTGGACGATGCCGTTGCGATGGGCCACATCGAGCGCGCTGGCAATCTTGTGCAGTACGTCCAGCGCCACCTCCGGCATGAAGATGGAGGTGGCGATGCGGCTCTTGAGATCGCCACCCTCCACGTACTCCATGGACATGTACACCACGTCATTGGCAATGCCGATGTCGTAGATGGTGACGATGTGCGGGTGATTCAGCGAGGCGATCAGGCGGGCCTCGTTCAGGAAGCGCTCCACCCCCTGCTGGGTCTCCTGCCGGGAGGAGTCCAGGACCTTCAGGACGATCTTGCGCCCGAGCGAGGTCTGCACGGCCAGGTAGGCCGTGGCCATCCCTCCCTCGCCGATCCGGTGTTTGACCTCGTACCCGGGTATCTCCATGGCTGGCGATTATAGCGAAGGGTTGGCGGTCAAGATGGTTTTTTATTGCCAAAACGAACACTTGCCGGGACCGGCGAGCTTGCTTTGGATGGCCCTGGCGGCCTGTGGCCGGCCGCGGGTGCGCGCCCCCGTCGAGCTGGCGGCGCGGCCGGCGGCATGCAGTGCCCCGCAAGGGCCCGGGTGACGCGGCTCGTCAGCCCGCCCGTTCCCTGGCGCGGCATGCTCGAATGCCCTGCGGGGGGCGTACTGTCAGGCCTGCGGCGGCAGGCGCGTGTCCGGCGCCTGGCCGAGCATGGCTTCGATGAGGCAATCCTCGAGCCCGATGCGCTCCACCAGCAGCTCGGCCAGCGCTTCGACAGCGCCGTTGAGGGTGGCCGGCTCGGCGCTGCCCGGGTCTTCGCCGAAGCGATCATTGAAATCCAGCGCGGCATCGCTGATCTGGGCGATGCGCGGATACACCCGGGCGGCGACGGCGTTCACCGGTTCGCGGCGCTCGGTGCCATCGGCCAGGCGCTGGTACAGGCCGAAATGCCCGGCGGCGATGTAGTCCACCAGCACGCTGATGAATTCGCTGTAGGTGGCGATATCGGTGTCAGAGTGATCATGTTCAACGCGGCCGGATACCTTCCACAGCAGCATGAGCATGGCTTCGCGCTCGGCCAGCATGTGGTCGATGAGTTCGCGGCTCTGGCGCCGGCGTTGCGGCGAATCGGGCTCGGTCCGGGCTGTCAATGTCGTCCTCCGACGTGGTGGGCTTCCGTTGCAGGGCGCATTATACGGCCCTGTCGGGCCGGGCGCGCGCCCCGCGGGGCAGCCGGACTGATCCACGTCATTCCCCGGTGACGCGCAGCTTGGCCTTGATGAACTCCGGGTGGGGCACGTACAGCAGCTCGGCCACCTTGCGCACGAGGTAATCCTCGTACTTGTCGATGCGTTCGTCGGCCCAGGCCACCTGCCAGAGCATCTCCACCACGTGCACCTTCTCGTCCATGGTGAGGTGATCGTTGAGGCTGCGGGTGAACTCGTACAGCGAGATGACCTCGTCGGCCCGTGCGTCCGCCTTGCTGAGGAGCTTGTCCAGCTCGGCGTCCTCCAGCGAGAAGCGCTCGCGGACGATCCGGGCTATCGCCTTCTCCTCGATCTCGGAGACATCGGCATCCGAGCGTGACATTTCTATCAGCAGCGCGGTGGTGGCCAGTTGCAGCCCGTGTTCACGGGTGTCCCCCGCGGTGTTGTCGGATTCGCTGAGCGTGCTGTCGAGGAAGTCCCGTATCGCCTTGAGCATGATGGATGACTTTGTCGGTTTGGATGTCGGCTTGACCGGCCGCGGCGGGCGGCAGGCGTTGGTCTGCGCCCCTTATTGCGTGCCGCGGGGCAGGTAGCGGCAGTCGTCATGACCGAGGAAGTACTCCTCGATCAGCGGGTGGTCGATGATGAAGAAGCTCTCGGCCGCGACCAGGTGGCGCTCGGCCACGTAGGTGGTGTGCGCCTGCTGGTGCACCAGCACGTGGTACCAGGGCTGCTCCTTCGGTGGCCGGCTGGTGGCCACTTCCTCGTACCATTCATCGCTTGCCATGAAGACCGGGTCGATATCGTAGATGACACCGAGGTAGTCGAACCGCTTGTGGAAGACCAGTTGCCCGACGGTGAACTTTGCGGTGCTGACAGTCATCGGCGATTATTGTCGGTCGAGGAAGCCCTACATTAACACAGCGTTCCGCGGCAGCGCCGCCGGGCGCTGGCGGTCCAACCCGGCACGGACGAGCAGGCCATGCGCATCTCCCGCGTGTTCACCGATCAGCCCCTGACACCGGGCGCCGAAGCCGTGCTCGACGAGCGCGCGAGCGCGCACCTGGTGCGCGTGCTGCGCCTCGGCGCCGGCGCAGCGTTGCGGGTGTTCGACGGCCACGGCGATGAAGCCGAGGCCACGCTGGCGACGGCCGACGCCCGGGCCGCCCGCGTACGCCTTGGTGCCGTGACCCGACAGGCGCCGCCGGCCCGCCCCATCCACCTCGTGCAGGGGATCTCGCGCGGCGAACGCATGGACTACACCCTGCAGAAGGCCGTGGAACTCGGCGTGAGCCGGATCAGCCCCGCCGAGTGCCTGCGCTCGGTGACCCGGCTCAAGGCCGGGCGCGCCGGCAAGCGCCTGGCGCACTGGCGCGGCGTGGTGGTTGCCGCCTGCGAGCAGAGCGGTCGCGCCTGGGTGCCGGCGGTGGAGGAACCCCGTCCCCTGGAGCGCGCCCTGGCCGACGCCGCGCCGGGGCTGCGCCTCATCCTGGAGGTCGAGGGGGCCTGCCGGCTTGGCGAACTTGCTGGCCCGGCCGGCGGGGCAGCCATCACGCTGGTGGCCGGCCCGGAGGGCGGTTTCGATCCGCGCGAGCGGGAACTGGCACGCGCTGCCGGCTTCACCGCCCTGCGCCTGGGCCCGCGGGTGCTGCGCACCGAAACCGCAGCCCTGGCCGCGCTGGCCGCGCTGCAGACGCTGTGGGGGGATTTCGGCTGACAACAGGCGCTGAACAATGACGGGGCCTTGCGGGCACCGGCAACGCACAGGCGGCGGCCGGCCCCGGATGGATGCACAGCCTGGCGCGCGGCACGCCAGGGATGGCGGCGGACAAGGGCGAAGCAGCCTGGGCCCCGCAACGATCATCCCGGCGACGACAGTCCCCTGACAGGCCCCGGGCCCGGCGCGGGGTACCTGTGCCGAAGCCCGCCGGCCCGTGCCGGGCTCGCCGACGGCAACAGCACATACCCTCTTGGCTACGGGCCGCCCCGCAGGCGCTTGCGAACCTGGGTGAGCATGCGCCGGGACACCGGGACGCCGGTGGCCATGCCCTCCACCGTCACCGTCCAGTTGCCCTGCCCATCGCGGGCGAGGCCGTGCACGTAGCGCATGGCCACCAGTGCATTGCGATGCACGCGCAGCAGCGCCTCGCCGAACTCCTCCTCCAGGGCCTTCAGGGATTCCTCTATGGGCAGCTCGCCTTCGGGCCACACCACCGTGACGTACTTCTGCTCGGCCAGGAAACAGCGCACCTCGGCCACCGGCACCAGGCGGATGTTGCCGCCCACCACGGCGCTGATGTGGCTGCGCCGCCCGGCAGCCCCAGCCAGGCCGTCCAGTTGGCTCAGCGACAGGGCCGCGGCCCGCTCCAGCGCATGCGCGAGCTTCTCCTGGCGCACGGGCTTGAGCAGGTAGGCCAGCGCATCGGCCTCGAAGGCCTCCAGGGCATGGTCCCCGTAGGCCGTGGTGAAGATCACCGCCGGCGGCGTATCCAGGCGGGCCAGGTGGCGGGCCGTTTCCAGGCCGTCCATGCCGGGCATGCGGATGTCCAGCAGCAGCACCTGCGGCCGGGTCGCGGCCAGCGCCGCCAGGGCATCGTGGCCGTTGACCGCCTCGCCGCACACGCGCACGCCCGGCATGTCCTCGAGCTGGCGCCGCAGCCGGTCGCGGGCCGGGGCCTCGTCATCGACGATCAGCACGCGCAGCTCATCGCTCATGCGCCCTCCCCGGGCGAGGGTGCCCAGCGGATCCGTGCCACGTAGAGGTCGCCCTCGAGCCCGGTACTGAGCCGGGCGCTGGCACCGTAATGCGCCTGCAGGCGCTGGCGGACGTTGTCCTGGGCCAGGCGATTGCCCGCATGTGCCGCACCGGCGCTGGCAGGCACCGGGTTGCGTACCTCCAGGCACACCTGGCCGGCCTCCTGCCAGCCGCGGATGCTGACGGTGCCGCCGTCCGGGCAGCGCTCCACGCCATGGTAGATGGCGTTCTCCAGCAGCGGCTGCAGGGTCAGCGCCGGCAGGGCGAGATCACCCGGCAGGGCATCGATGTCCCACGTCACGCGCAGGCGCTCCCCCAGGCGCAGCGCCTCGATGGCC
>CAYGQN010000318.1:0-5246 GCA_964351795.1 uncultured Gammaproteobacteria bacterium | reverse complement strand
ACCGACGTCATCGAACGCCTGTGCATCGAAGCCGCCCTGGAGACCACCAGTGACAACCGGGCCTCGGCCGCCGAAATGCTCGGCCTGAGCCGCCAGAGCCTGTACGTGAAGATGCGTCGCTTCGGCCTGAGCGACACCGCTGCCGACAGCTGAGCGGCCAAGCGCACCGCAGTGCCCTGTTTTCCCGGGAATTTCCGGACCTTCCAAGCACGACAAGCAAAACTTACACGCCGAGTGTAAATTTTTATTGACACTCGGCGTCCGCCGTCCTAGGTTTATCACCTATGGACAGCGCAGCAACCCTCAACCACGCCCGCACCCGGCCCGAACTCTCGGCGCTGGTGGAACTGCTCAAACCCATCACCTGGTTCCCGCCCATGTGGGCATTCCTGTGCGGGGTGGTGAGCGCCGGGCCGGTGCCCGGTGGGCGCTGGGTCGCCATCATCGCCGGCGTCGTCCTCGCCGGGCCGATGGTCTGCGCGACCAGCCAGGCCGTGAACGACTGGTACGACCGCCACGTCGATGCCATCAACGAACCCGATCGCCCCATTCCCTCGGGGCGGATGCCGGGCCTGTGGGGTTTCTACGTGGCCGGGCTGTGGACGGTGCTGTCGGCAACGCTCGCCTTCGCCATCGGCCCGGAAGTGTTCATTGCCGCGCTGGTCGGCCTGTTCCTCGCCTGGATCTACAGCGCCCCGCCGCTGCGCCTGAAGAAGAACGGCTGGTGGGGCAACACCGCGGTAGCCGCCTGCTACGAGGGCCTGCCCTGGATTACCGGCGCCATCGTGGTCATCGACCGGGTGCCGGACTGGCGCGTGTTCGCCCTGGCCGGCCTGTACAGCCTCGGCGCGCACGGCATCATGACCCTGAACGACTTCAAATCCATCCAGGGCGATACCCGCATGGGCCTGCGTTCACTGCCTGTGCAGCTCGGCGCCGAGCGGGCCGCCCTGCTCGCCTGCATCGTCATGGCCGTGCCGCAGCTCATCGTCATCGGGCTGCTGGCGTCCTGGGACCGGCCCTGGCATGCCGCCGGCATCGTCGCCCTGCTGCTCACGCAGCTGGTACTGATGAAACGCCTGCTCGGGGATCCGAAAAAGCTCGCCCCCTGGTACAACGCCACCGGCATTTCCCTGTACGTGCTCGGCATGCTGCTGAGCGCCTTCGCCCTGCGCGGATTGTGAGGTTGCCATGAGCAGACCGCTGTTAACCTGGGTCGGCATCGTGCGCCTGGGCCTGGTGCAGACGGCGCTCGGCGCCATCGTCGTGCTCACCACCTCCACGCTGAACCGCGTCATGGTGGTGGAACTGGCACTGCCGGCCATGCTGCCGGGCGCCCTGGTCGCCTGGCATTACGCCATCCAGATACTGCGGCCGCGGCTGGGTTACGGCGCCGATGTCGGCGGTCGGCCGCGGGTGTGGATCATCGGCGGCATGGCCGTGCTGGCGAGCGGCGGCGTGCTGGCTGCCTGGGCCACGGTGCTCATGCCGGCCAGCACCAGCCTCGGCACCGCGCTCGCCGTGCTCGCTTTCTCCATGATCGGCCTTGGTGTGGGCGCCTCCGGCACCACCGTGCTGGCCACGCTTGCCCGCCAGGTGGAAGCACGGCGCCGCGCGGCGGCGGCCACCACGGTTTGGGTGATGATGATCATGGGCTTCGTGATCACCGCGGCCACGGCTGGCCATTTCCTGGACCCGTTCTCACCGCAACGCCTGCTCGTGGTCACCTCGGTGGTGTCGGCACTGGCCTTCACCGTCACCCTGCTGGCGCTGTTCCGCATCCAGTGGAACCACTACCTCCCCGCCACGCCGGCACCGGAACACGATGACACGGCGCCGGCCCAGAAGCTGCCCTTCCGGGAGGCACTGCAGGAGGTCTGGGCGGAGCCCCGGGCGCGCCTGTTCACCATTTTCGTATTTGTCTCGATGCTGGCCTACAGCGCCCAGGACCTCGTCCTGGAGCCCTTTGCCGGCGCGGTGTTCGCCTACACGCCCGGGCAGTCCACGCAACTGGCCGGCGTGCAGCACGGCGGCGTGCTGTTCGGCATGCTGCTGGTCGCCATCGCCTGCAGTGCCATCGGCCGCGGCCGCCTCGGGGACCTGAAAACCTGGACGGTGGGCGGCTGCCTGGCCTCCGCGATTGTGCTGGTCACGCTTGCCGCCAGCGGCTTCAGCGACAACCGCTGGCCGCTGTCGGGCATCGTGTTCTGTCTTGGCCTGGCCAACGGCGCCTTCGCCGTGGCTGCCATCGGTTCGATGATGGGCCTGGCCAGCAGCGGCCGCGCCCGCCGCGAAGGCACGCGCATGGGCATGTTCGGTGCCGCCCAGGCCATCGCCTTCGGCCTCGGTGGTTTCGCCGGTACGGCCATCGTTGACGTCGCGCGCTGGCTTGCCGCCGGCCCGGCCACCGCCTATGCCCTGGTGTTCCTGACCCAGGCAGCACTGTTCGCCGTTTCGGCCCTGCTGGCCGCACGCGTGAACCACTCCCCGCGGACCCGCACTGAAGTGCAGTCCGCCAGCCCCATGGACATCATTGCCGCAAGCGCAGGACGCGGCTGACAGCGGAGGCCATCCAATGAGCCAACCCACCGACTACGAAGTCGCCGTCATCGGCGGCGGCCCGGCAGGCGCCACTGCGGCGGCCGATCTCGCCCGCACAGGGCACCGTGTGCTGCTGCTCGACAAGGCCGGGCGCATCAAGCCCTGCGGCGGCGCCATTCCACCCAAGCTCATCGAGGAGTTCGCCATCCCCGACTCCCTGCTGGTGCAGAAGGTCAACTGTGCGCGCATCGTGGCGCCCAGCGAGCGCTCCGTGGACATGCCCATCAACGGCGGCTTCGTCGCCATGGTCGACCGCGAGGTGTTCGACGAATGGCTGCGCGAGCGCGCGGTGGCCGCCGGCGCCGAACGCATCAACGGCAAGTTCACCGGCATCTCCGATACCGAGGACGGCGCCGCGCGGATAGGCTTCCGCACCCGCGACGGCAAGGCCCATGTGGTTACCGCGCGCTACGTGATCGGCGCCGACGGGGCCCGCTCGGCAGTCGCCCGCGAGGCCCTGCCCGAGGAGAACGTGCCCTGGGTAGCCGCCTACCATGAGATCATCCGGGCCCCGGAGCAGGCCATGGCCAGCTACGAGCCGCACCGCGCCGACATCTACTACCAGGGCAGGCTGTCACCGGATTTCTATGCCTGGGTGTTCCCGCACGGGGACACGGCCAGTATCGGCGTGGGCAGCGCCAACAAGGGCTTCTCGCTGCGCCAGGCCGTGGACGACCTGCGCGAGCACACCGGCCTCGCCGGTGCCGAGACCATCCGCCGCGAGGGCGCACCGATCCCGCTGCGTCCACGCAAGCGCTGGGACAACGGCCGCAACGTCGTGGTGGCCGGTGACGCCGCCGGCGTCGTCGCCCCGGCCTCGGGCGAGGGCATCTACTACGCCATGACCGGCGGCCGCCTCGCCGCCGAGGCCGTGGAGGCCGCGCTGGCCAGCGGCGATGCCCGCAGCCTGGCGCTGGCACGCAAGCGCTTCATGCGCGCCCACGGCAAGGTCTTCTGGATGCTCGGCATCATGCAGAAGTTCTGGTACTCCAGCGACAAGCGCCGGGAACGCTTCACCGCCATCTGCGCCGACCCGGACGTCCAGGAGCTCACCTGGCAGGCCTACATGAACAAGAAACTGGTGCGGGCGAAACCGGCCGCGCACGTGCGCATCTTCTTCAAGGACCTGGCGCACCTGCTCGGCATTCCCTCCACCTGAGCACCCTGCCTCCGCGGGCGACAAGCGCCGGGGGCAGATCAAAAAAAAGCCCGACCGGGTGACCGGCCGGGCTTTTCTGATCGCGCTGCGCGCGCCGCGCTCAGAAGAAGTTGTACTTCAGGGACAGCATCCACTCGAAGTCGCGGGCATAGACCTGCTCCACGTAGGCCGCCGAGGTCTGGAAGGCCGAGTTGCCGGTGATGAGATAGGCCTCGTCGAGAAGGTTGCGGAAACTCAGAACGCCTTCCCACTTGCCGTCGTTGGTGCGCATGGCTGCCGCGGCATTCAGGAGATGGTAGGACTCCTGGAACAGCTGCGGCGTGTTGACGGCATCGTTGTATTGCTCGTCGTGGTATGACCAGTCCATGCGCGGCGTCAGCGTTGCCCAGCCACCGATATCGATGGTGTAGGCCACACCCACCGCCGTGCTGATCTCCGGCGTGTTCACCAGCGCGTTGCCGGGACTGATCGGCGTGGCGTTGTTCAGCACTTCCGGGCTGAGCGTCTGGTACTCGGCCTCGACATAGCCGAAGGCCGCCGTCACGATCCAGCGGTCCGTGGGTACCCAGGTCAGTTCAACCTCGGCGCCATAGATGTCCGCGGTCCCGCCGTTGAAGGTGATGGGGTTGAAGGTCTCGCGGATGATGAGCTGCAGGTCGGAGTAGTCGGTCCAGAACAGCGCGGCGTTCAGGCGCAAGCTGTTGTTGAACCACTGCGACTTCATGCCGATCTCGTAGCTTTTGACCGTCTCGGGCTGAAAGGTGCTCGGCGCATTGGTGAGCAGGCCCGTGTCCGGATCGATGGGCTGGCCGGCATAGCGCTGGTCGAAACCGCCGCTCTTGAAGCCTTCCGAGTAGGTGAAGTAGGTCATCAACTCGTCGGTCCAGCTGTAGGCCAGGTTGACCATGAAGTTCACGTCGTCGAACTTCTCGGTGAACTCCTGTCGCGGCAGGATGCGATCCCCGGCAGCCAGCGGCGGGCCGCCACCGGCCTGCAGGTACAGGCCCGCGAAGTTGTCCCAGGTGTTGGCGAAGAAACCGCTGGCCGAGGAATCACCAAGGGCGAACTGGTCCGGCGTGAAACGCTTGGTGTCTTCGGTATAGCGCACACCGAAAGTCAGCGCCAGCTTGTCGGTCACGTCGAACGTGCCCTGGAAGAAGGTCGCGAAGGACTCGTTGTCGTAGAGGCCGCCGCTGCTGATGGCACCCACCGGCAGGTATACCGGGTTGAAGTTGAAGCCATCCTCGGTGAAGTAGTACAGGCCGAACAGCCAGCTGAGACGATCATCCATGAGCTTGCCGGAGAACTGCAGCTCCTGGCTGAACTGCTGGTGATCGTAGAAATCCTCGGTGGCGAAGATGTTGGCCGGCGTATTGTCACCGTCGCGCGAGGATTCCATTTCCATTTCCCGGTACCCGGTGATGGACTTGATGGTCAGCCAGTCGTTGACCTCCCAGGTGAGTTCGCCGCTCACGCCCCACACATC
>CAYGQN010000317.1:0-5247 GCA_964351795.1 uncultured Gammaproteobacteria bacterium | reverse complement strand
GGCAGCCATGTCGCGGCAGGTGGAGCTGAAGCTGGCGGATTTCGGCGTCCAGGCCGAGGTCGTCGCGGTGAACTACGGGCCGGTCATCACCCGCTTCGAACTGGCGCTGGCCCCGGGCGAGAAGGTCAGCCGCATCACCAACCTGTCCAAGGATCTCGCGCGGTCGCTGTCCACCATCAGCGTGCGCGTGGTGGAGGTGATCCCGGGCAAGTCGGTCATCGGCCTGGAAATTCCCAACGAAAAGCGCGAGATGGTGTATCTCAGCGAGACGCTGAGCTCGCGTGAGTACGATGGCTGCGCCTCGCCGCTGACCCTGGCGCTCGGCTCGGACATCGGTGGCAACCCGGTGGTGGTGGACCTTGCCCGCATGCCGCACCTGCTGGTGGCCGGCACCACCGGCTCGGGCAAGTCCGTGGCCCTGAACGCGATGATCCTCAGCCTGCTGTACAAGGCGTCGCCGGAGGATGTACGCCTGATCCTCATCGACCCGAAGATGCTGGAGCTGTCGGTGTACGAGGGGATCCCCTCGCTGCTGGCACCGGTGGTCACCGACATGAAGGAGGCGGCCAATGCGCTGCGCTGGTCGGTGGGCGAGATGGAACGGCGCTACCGCCTGATGGCCACCCTCGGGGTGCGTAACATCGGCGGCTACAACCGCAAGGTGAAAGAGGCCATCGACAAGGGTGAACCGCTGCCCGATCCGCTGGCACCGCCGCCGCTGGACGGTGAGGCGGTGCCGACCCTGGACAAGCTGCCCTACATCGTCGTGGTGGTCGACGAGCTGGCCGACATGATGATGACGGTGGGCAAGAAGGTCGAGGAACTCATCGCCCGCCTGGCGCAGAAGGCCCGTGCCGCCGGCATCCATCTCATCCTCGCCACGCAGCGGCCCTCGGTGGACGTCATCACCGGCCTCATCAAGGCGAACATCCCCAGCCGCATCGCCTTCCAGGTGTCCTCGCGGGTGGATTCGCGCACCATCCTCGACCAGATGGGCGCCGAGAACCTGCTCGGCCACGGCGACATGCTCTACCTGCCGCCGGGCACCGCCGTGCCCGAGCGCATCCACGGCGCGTTCGTCGACGACAAGGACGTGCACCTGGTGGTCAGGGATCTGCGCCAGCGGGGCGAGCCCGAATACGTCGAGGCGGTGCTCAGCGGGCCCGATGACGGCGGCGATGATGTCGGCGGCACCGGGTTCGACGGCGGTGACGGCGCCGAGTCCGATGAACTCTACGACCAGGCGGTGGCCATCGTCACCGAGAGCCGCCGCGCCTCGGTGTCGGGGATCCAGCGGCGCCTGAAGATCGGCTACAACCGTGCCGCCCGCATGATCGAAGACATGGAACGCGCCGGCATCGTCTCTGAAATGCAGTCCAACGGCTCGCGCGAAGTGCTCGCGCCGCCGCCACCGAAGGACTGATCGTGCGCGCACCGATCCATATTGCCTTTACCGCCCTGGCGGCGCTGGTCGCGGCCCTGCCGGCCCCGGCCGGCACGCCGGAGCCCGCTGCTGCGGCTGCGGAGGCCACCGCGCCGGATGGCGCGCGCGCCCTGCTGGAGCAATACCTGGACGAGGTGCCGCGCTGGCAGGCCCGCTTCGAGCAGATCCTGCGCGATGCCAACGGCCGCCTGGTGGAGACCTCGCGCGGCATGGTCTACATCCAGCGCCCGAACCGCTTCCGCTGGGATTACGAGGCGCCGTTCCCGCAGCAGATCGTCGCCGACGGCGACACCCTCTGGGTCTACGACGAAGACCTCGAACAGGTCACTGCCAGGCCCCTCGGCAGCGCCCTGGAGACAACGCCGGCGGCCCTGCTCGGCGAGGCCTTCGACATCGATGCCCGCTTCAGCGTCGAGGAACTGGGCGAGGCCGAGGGCATGCGCTGGCTGCGCCTGCAACCGCGCGAGGCCGACGGCAGCTACCAGGCCGTGATTCTCGCCTTCCGCGACGGGCAGCTGGCCCGCATGCAGCTCGACGACAGCCTCGGCAATACCACTGTCATGCTGTTCACGGCCGAGCAGCGCGAGCCGGCCTTCCCGGCGGGCTGGTTCGATTTCCAGCCGCCGGAGGGCGCCGACGTCATCCGCGCCGGCGAGGAGCCATGAGCGGTAACGGCCGGCACCGTCCGCGGCGCCCGGGCCGCGCCCGCCGGTGAGCGAGGCGGCATTCCGGCCGCTGGCCGATCGTCTGCGCCCGGCCACCGTGGCCGAACTCATCGGCCAGCAGCACCTGCTGGCTCCCGGCAAGCCGCTGCGCATGGCCATCGACAACGGCCGCCTGCACTCGATGATCCTGTGGGGCCCGCCGGGCAGCGGCAAGACCACCCTGGCACGGGTGGTGGCCGGCAGCGCCGAGGCGGATTTCCAGACGCTGTCCGCCGTGCTCAGCGGGGTGAAGGAGATCCGTGCCGCGGTGGAGGCGGCGCGGCAGAACCAGGACCAGTACGGCCGCCGCACGGTCCTGTTCGTCGACGAGGTGCACCGCTTCAACAAGGCCCAGCAGGACTCCTTCCTGCCGCACATCGAGGACGGCACCATCGTGTTCGTCGGCGCCACCACCGAGAATCCGTCCTTCTCGCTCAACAACGCCCTGCTGTCACGCGCGCGCGTGTACGTGCTGAAGGCCCTCACCGAAGCCGACATCCGGGACGTCATCGACCGCGCCCTGGCGATCGAATTCGGTGCTGAAGAGGCGGCACGACGTATGGCGCCGGAACTGCGCGACCGGCTGGCCCAGTACGCCACCGGCGATGCCCGCCAGGGCCTGAACTTCCTCGAGATCATCCTCAGCCTGGCCGACGATGCCGCCATCGACCAGGCGCTGGTGGACGAGGTGGCGCGTGGTGCCGTGCGCGCCAACTTCGATCGCGGCGGCGACGCCTTATACGATCTCATCTCGGCCCTGCACAAGTCCGTGCGCGGCTCCGACCCGGATGCCTCGCTGTACTGGTTCGCCCGCATGCTCGAGGGCGGCTGCGATCCCCTGTATATCGCCCGCCGTGTGGTGCGCATCGCCTCCGAGGACATCGGCAACGCGGACCCGCGTGGGCTGCGCCTGGCGCTCGATGCCTGGGAGACCCAGGAGCGCCTCGGCAGCCCGGAAGGTGAACTGGCCATCGCCCAGGCCATCGTCTTCCTGGCCGCGGCGCCCAAGAGCAACGCGGTGTACATGGCCTGGAACGCCGCCCGTGCCGAGGCGGCGCGCAGCGGGCATGCCGAGGTGCCCGTGCACCTGCGCAACGCGCCGACGAAGCTGATGAAGGAACTCGGCCACGGCAAGGCCTATCGCTACGCCCACGACGAGCCCGACGCCTATGCCGCCGGCGAGAACTATTTCCCCGAGGCGCTGGCGGGCACGCGCTTCTACCAGCCGGTTGACCGGGGCCTGGAGATCCGCATCGCCGAGAAGCTGGCGCGCCTGCGCGAGGCGGATCGCAAGGCCGGCAAGGGCCGTGGCTGATGGAGCGCCTGCTGGCCATCGCCGTCGGCGGCGCGCTCGGGGCCCTGCTGAGGTACGGCGTGGGCACCGGCGTGGACCGCTGGCTGGGGCGGGATTTCCCCTGGGGGATCCTGCTGGTGAACGTCAGTGGCTCGGTGGCCATGGGCGCCGCCTACGCCCTGCTGGTCGAGCGCGAGTTGCTGAACCCGGCGCTGCGGGCGGTGCTGATGGTGGGCCTGCTTGGCGCCTTCACCACGTTCTCGACCTTTTCGCTGGACACCGTGCACCTGCTGGAGCGCGGCGAGGCGCTGCGGGCGCTGGTGAACGTGGCGGCCGGCGTGCTGTTGTGCGTGGGCGGCTGCTGGGCCGGCCTGCTGCTCGCGCGCCAGCTTTGAACCCATACCGCCGGCGGCAGGAATCGCAGCCGCCGACGCGTTAAGATCCCGCCCCCGCAAACTCACACAGGAACGAGCACCCCATGCTGGACCCGGCTGTCATCAGGAACGACCTCGACGCGGTGGCGCAGGCGCTGACCAAGCGCGGCGTCATGCTCGATCGCCCGGCGCTCGAGGCGCTGGAGGCAAGGCGCAAGGCGGTGCAGATGCGCACCCAGGAATTGCAGGCCACCCGCAACGCCCGCTCGAAGGAGATCGGCGCCGCCAAGCAGCGCGGCGAGGATATCGAGCCACTGAAGGCAGAGGTCGGCCGCCTCGGCGATGAACTGTCCGCCAGCGAAGCCGAACTGGACGTCATCCAGGGCGAACTGCAGGAGGTGCTGCTCGGGATCCCGAACCTGCCACACGAGTCCGTGCCGGCCGGCCACGATGAGAGCGACAACCTCGAGCTGCGCCGGGTGGGCGAACCGCCCGTGTTCGATTTCGAGCCGGCGGACCACGTGGCCCTCGGCGAGCGCGGGGAGGCGATGGACTTCGAGGCCGCCACCCGGATTGCCGGCTCGCGCTTCGTGGTCCTGCGCGGCCCGCTGGCGCGGCTGCAGCGGGCGCTGATCCAGTTCATGCTCGACCTTCACAGCGGCGAGCATGGCTACCAGGAGGTGTACGTGCCGTTCATGGCCAACCGCACCTCGCTGCAGGGCACGGGCCAGTTGCCGAAGTTCGCCGAGGACCTGTTCGCGGTACCGCAGCAGGATTTCTTCCTCATCCCCACGGCCGAGGTGCCGGTGACCAACCTGGTTCAGGACAGCATCGTCGATGCCGCGGACATGCCGCTGCGCTACGTGTGCCATTCGCCGTGCTTCCGCAGCGAGGCCGGCTCCTATGGCAAGGACACCCGCGGCATGATCCGCCAGCACCAGTTCGAGAAGGTGGAGCTGGTGCAGATGGTGCCGCCGGCGGCGTCCTGGGATGCCCTGGAGCAGCTCACCGGCCATGCCGAGGAGGTGCTCCGTCGCCTGGGCCTGGCGTACCGGGTGGTGACCCTGTGCGGCGGTGACCTCGGCTTTTCCGCGGCCAAGACCTACGACATCGAGGTCTGGCTGCCCTCGCAGCAGCGCTACCGGGAGATCTCCTCCTGCTCGAACTTCGGGGACTTCCAGGCCCGCCGCCTGAAGGCACGCTGGCGCAACCCGGACACGGGCAAGCCGGAACTGCTGCACACGCTCAACGGCTCGGGCGTCGCCGTGGGCCGGGCCCTCATCGCCGTGCTGGAGAACTACCAGCAGGCCGATGGCAATGTCCTCATCCCCGGCGCCCTGCGGCCGTGGATGGGCGGGCGGGAAACGCTGTTCGACTGAGCCGCCGGCCCCCTGCAGCGGCACCGCGGGCGGGCATCGCCCGCGGTAGGAT
>CAYGQN010000316.1:0-5250 GCA_964351795.1 uncultured Gammaproteobacteria bacterium | reverse complement strand
GCCAGGCACTGTCCCGACTGAACCTCGGCGGAATCGGCCGCTGGCTGCTCGGCCGCGAAATGCGACACAAGCAGATCAGCAGCCTGCCGGAGCACATCGAGCAGGCCGCTGCGCTCGGGATTTCCCTGTACGTGTGCGAGATGTCGATGGCGCTCATGGGGATCGGCCGGGAGGAGCTCATCGACTATCCGGACCTCGGCTTCTGCGGTGTCGCCCAGTTCGTCGACCTGGCCGCCGGCGCCAACACCAGCCTCTTCATATGAACCAGCCCGAGCCATTGACCCTCGACCTGCGCGGGCTCAAATGTCCGACGCCGATCCTGCGCCTGCACCAGGGCATGCAGGACCTGCCAGCCGGTGCCGAGCTGCAGGCGATCGCCGACGATCGTGCCTTCGAACTGGACGTACAGGCCTGGTGCCGACGCACCGGCCATGCCCTGTTGCACCTGGATTCCAGCGGCCCGACGCTGCGCGCCCGTATCCGGCGCAAGGCGGATTGAGCGGGGCCAGCCAGCGATGAATGCCCAGCTGGAATCCCAGCAACGGAAAAGCACGCTGGACGAGCTTGCGGCCCTCGCCGCAGGCGTGGATGGCGAGGACGGGCGCACCCTGATGCGGCTGTGCGAGCATCTTCGCAGCGAGTGGCGTGAGCGCCAGGCCGATCACGAGGCCCTCGCCAACGCCCAGGCCGAGGCGCTGGTGAACTCGGCGATGATCATGAACGAGCTGGAGAAGACCCAGCGCGATCTCGAGCAGGCGCGCCTGAGTGCCGAGGAAGCCAGCCGCGCCAAGTCCGAATTCCTGGCCAACATGAGCCATGAGATCCGCACCCCGATCAACGCCGTCCTCGGCATGAACGAAATCCTGCTGCGAACGCAGCTGAGCGAACGCCAGCGCCACTGCGCGACCACGGTTCGCAGTTCGGTGGAATCGCTGCTCGGCGTCATCAACAACATCCTGGACTTCTCCAGGATAGAGGCCGGCAAGCTCGAACTGCACGCCGTGGCGTTCGATCTGCGCGACCTCATCGAAGACCTGGCCGGGCTGTACGCCGATGCGGCCCTGGCGCGCGGCGTGGAACTGAACACGCTCATCCCGGCCGGCATGCACACGCGATTCGTCAGCGACGATCAGCGTCTGCGCCAGGTGCTCACCAACCTCATCGGCAACGCCCTGAAATTCACCGGACGCGGCGAGGTGGTTGTCGAGGTGCTGGCACCGCCGGATCCGGCAGACGGGCAGCCGCTGGTCGGGATCCGCGTCCGCGACACCGGGATCGGTATCGCGCCGGAGGCCTGCACGCGCATCTTCGACGCGTTCGCCCAGGCCGATGGTACAACGCAACGCAGCTACGGCGGCACCGGCCTGGGCCTGGCCATCTCCGCCGAGCTGGTGAGCATCATGGGCGGGGAAATCGGCGTCGACAGTGAACCGGGCCGTGGCTCTACGTTCTGGATCACGCTGCCCCTGCGGCGCTGCGAGACCGTGCCGGCAGCCGATGCACAGGCGGCTTCCCTGAACGGCATGCGTGTTCTGGCCGTTGATGACAACGAAACGAACCTCGACATCTACCGGGACCAGCTGACGCACTGGCAGTGTGACTTCGATACGGCCAGCGATGGGCCGCACGCCCTCGCGGCCCTGCGCCTGGCGGCCGACAAGGGCCGGCCCTTCGAGCTGGTCATCCTCGACATGCACATGCCGGGCATGGACGGCCTGGCGCTGGCGCGCCATATCACCGGCGACCCGGCCATCCCCAGGCCCCGGCAGGTCCTGCTCAGTTCCATCAGCGACGAAATCAGTGCCGATGACTACAAGGGCGCAGGCATCGAATGCCATCTCAGCAAGCCGGTTCGCCAGGGCGAGCTTCACAGCTGTCTGCGCCGGCATCGTGGCAATGCCGCAGGGGCTGGCGCCGGGGAAGCAGCAACGCCGCAGCCTGACCAGGGTTTCGCCGGGCATGTGCTCGTGGCCGAGGACAACCTGCTGAACCAGGAGGTGGCCGTGGAACTGCTCGCCCTTGCGGGCGTCAGCGCCGATACGGTCACCGACGGCGCCCAGGCGCTGGAGGCGATCCACCGTCGCCGCTACGACCTCGTCCTGATGGACTGCCAGATGCCGACCATGGACGGCCTCCAGGCCACCCGGGCGATCCGGGCGCATGAAGCCGACTGCGGCCTCGCCAGAACGCCCATCATCGCCCTGACCGCCAACGCCCTGGCCGATGCGCGCGAGCAGTGCCTGGCCGCTGGCATGGATGACTATCTCGGCAAGCCTTTCAGCGATGCCGGGTTACGGGCGGTGCTGGCCCGCTGGCTGCCCGCAGGTGCCGATGCACGACCGGTTGATTCGCCGCAGGCCATGGCCGACGCGCCGGGCATCCCGGCGTCGACCGACCCCGCGCCGGCGCCGCTGAACTTCGATGCCCTGGCCCACTTCGAGCGACGCGAACGCGAGGGCCGACGCGGTATTCTCCGGCGCGTGGTAAGCAGTTACCTCGACCAGTCGCGCGAGCAGGTGCAGCGCATGCTGACGGCCGCCGAAACCGGCGATGTCGACCAGGCCGCCTTCTGCGCCCATGCGCTGAAATCCAGCAGCGCCGTCGTGGGTGCCGATCAACTGTCGCTGCTGTGCCAGGAGGTCGAGGAGGCGGCACGCATCGCCGACCTGTCCACCCTCTGGCAATGCATTCCGGAAGCGGCGCGCAACCATGAAAGGGTCTGCAGCGCGCTGCTGCAACGCTACCCGGAGGCAGGCCGGTGACGCATGCCCTGGTGATTGATGATGACCTGGTAACGCGCATCGCCATCAGCGATTACCTGGAGGAGGCCGGCTTCCAGGTAAGCGAAGCCGCGACCGGGCAGGACGGCCTGGCGGCCCTGGGGGCCGACAGCATCGATATCGTGCTGCTCGATGTGGGTCTGCCCGACATCGACGGCCTGGAGGTCTGCCGGCGGATCCGCGCCCTGTCCGAGGGCCTGCACCTGCCGGTGGTCATGATGACCGGTCATGACGACGAGGGATCCGTGCATCGCACCTACGAAGCCGGGGCAACGGACTTTGTCGCCAAACCGCTGAACTTCGGTCAGCTCATGCATCGCCTGCGGTTCCTGCTGCGGGCCAAGGACGTCGCCGACAAGCTGCGCCTGAGCGAGGCACGGCTGGCGCAGGCGCAGCGAATCGCCCGGATCGGCAGCTGGGAGTTCGATCTGAAAAGCCGCGTCTTCGAATGCTCGGACCAGGTCGGCGAGATCCTCGCCCGTGACAATGGGCTGGCGCCGACCAGCCTGGAGGCCATGTTCGGCGCCGTCTGCCAGGAGGACCGCGACCATGCGCACTGGAAGTTCAAGCAGGGCGCAATCCTCGGCGACGCCTACGACCTGGAATTCCGCGTGCGCCGCCAGGATGGCAGCCTGGCATTCATCCACCAGGAGACCGAGTACGTCACCGACGAGTATGGCCAGGTGCTGCGCGCGCTGGGAACACTGCAGGATGTCTCCGAGAGCCGCGCGGCGCAGGCGCAGATCCGGGAACTGGCCTTCTTCGACAACGTCACCGGCCTGCCCAACCGCGCGTTCTTCATGGAACGCCTGGCGGAGATGCTGGCACTGGCACGCCGCAAGCAGCGCAAGCTGGCCTTGATGTTCGTGGACCTGGACCAGTTCAAGCGTGTCAACGACAGCTGGGGTCATCACGCCGGCGACGAACTGCTGCGCCAGGTGTCCGACCGCCTCAACCACACGCTGCGGCGCTGCGATGTCGTCAGCCGTATCGGCGATGCCGACAGCCGCACGCTGGCGCGCCTGGGCGGCGATGAATTCGTGGTCCTGCTATCGGAGATTGCCCGGCCGGAGGATGCCGGTACGGTCGCGCGCCGGATCCTGGAGGAACTCAAGCGCCCGTTCACCATCGAGGACACCGAGATCCATGTCTCGGGCAGCATCGGGATCGCCAGCTATCCCGATGATGGCACCGACGAGCAGAGCCTGCTGCGCAATGCCGACGTGGCCATGTACCAGGTCAAGGAAGAGGGTCGCAACAGCTACCGCTTCTTCACCCCGGAAATGAATACCCGCGCCATCGAGCGACTGAACATGGAGGCCAGCCTGTGGCGGGCGCTGGAGCGGGAGGAGTTCTGCCTGCACTTCCAGCCCAAGGTGGACGTGGGCTCGGGGCGGATTGTCGGCGCGGAGGCACTGGTGCGCTGGCAGCACCCCACCATCGGCCTGGTCAGCCCGGCCCAGTTCATTCCCATTGCCGAGGAGTCCGGCATCATCGTTCCGCTGGGTTCCTGGGTCCTGAACGAGGCCTGCCGCCAGCTTGCCGAATGGGGTGACCATATGGGCGAGGACTTCCAGGTGTGTGTCAACCTGTCCGGTGCGCAGTTCAGCCAGCCCGACCTTCGCGAGGTCATCGAGGCAGCGCTGAACTCCTCCGGCCTGGCCCCGGCCCGCCTGCAGCTGGAGCTCACCGAGTCCATCCTGATGGGCGACACCGGCCGGCACCTGCAGACGCTGGAAGCCATGCGCGACATGGGCGTGGAGCTGTCCATCGACGACTTCGGCACCGGCTATTCCTCGCTTGCCTACCTCAAGCGCCTGCCCATTGCCTGCCTGAAGATCGACCGCGATTTCATCCGCGACATCGACGAGGACGAACGCGACAGCGCCATCGTCCGCGGCACCATCGCCCTGGCCCACAGCCTGGCGTTGCGGGTCACGGCCGAGGGCGTTGAAAAGGCGGCCCAGCGCCGGGTACTGGAGCAGCTCGGTTGCGACGAGCTGCAGGGCTATTACTTCTCCCCGCCCCTGCCGCCGGCCGCGCTGGTGGAATGGGTGCTGAACTGGCGCCGCGACCAGGGCGCGACGCTGCACGCCCTGCCCTGACGCGGCCCCGGCGCTCCGCGCCGTCATCCGGCGGCGCGGTGCGCCGGCCCTCAGTCCGGCTTGTCCGCCAATGCCCGCTTGCTGCGGACCGCGCCGGCGCTGGAATGCGGCGTGCGCAGCAGCGTGTTCTCGCTCTTCTCCATCTCGCGGGCCTCGTCGGCCAGCGGCGCGGCGGCGCGCATCATCTCGTGGCCGGCCGCGACCAGCGGAACGTACTTGCCCGGATCCTTCTCGGCAAAGCAGCCGCGGGTCGTCAGGGCGGCGACCCCCTCGGCAATCCTGATGGCCGCCATGGCCTTGGCCGCGGCATAGGGGTTACCGAAACCGGCTGCCTCTACCGCCGCTTCCGCGGAGACAGTGATCGT